>CAYZXV010000195.1:223-3077 GCA_964482525.1 uncultured Rhodospirillaceae bacterium
GTCGGCCCAGTTCGCCGTTGGGGCTAAGGAACTCCTTGTGTTCATTGGCCTATGGCCTTAGATTGGTGGGCATGACCCAACGCCCCATACGCCTTGCTCCTTCCATCCTTTCCGCTGATTTCGCCCGTCTTGGCGAAGAAGTCAAAGCCATCGACCTTTCTGGCGCGGATTATATACATGTTGACGTTATGGATGGTCATTTTGTGCCGAACTTGACCATCGGACCGAGCGTAGTTAAAGCACTACGCCCCTATTCCACAAAAATTTTCGATGTTCATTTAATGATTGAACCCGCCGATCCTTTCCTTGAAGGGTTTGCGAAAGCTGGGGCCGATATCCTGACCGTTCATCCTGAGTCTGGCCCCCATCTTCACCGCACGCTTCAAACGATCAAAGCGTTGGGGAAAAAAGCGGGTGTCGCTTTAAACCCTGCTACACCGCTTTCAGCAGTAGAACAAGTTCTTGGCGATGTTGATTTAGTCCTTGTTATGTCTGTTAATCCTGGATTTGGGGGACAATCGTTCATTGAATCGCAACTTGAAAAAATCAAACATCTTCGCGCGATGATAGACCGCACGGGGAAGCCCATAGATCTTGAGGTCGACGGCGGGATCACAGCCGAAACAGCACCACGCGTGATAGCAGCTGGCTCAGATGTTTTGGTCGCAGGAACCGCAAGTTTTACAGGTGGCAAAGAATGCTATGCAGCTAACCTCGCGGCATTGCGGCGCGGTCAGTAACGGGTGGGCGCATGGATAGCCCCCTTAAACTCCTCCAACAAGTTCGGCGGCGGGTTCAAACCGTTACCTATGGAAGTGCCCTTTATCGTCATTTATTAGATCAGGGCCCAGCGCCAGAGCGCCTACGGATTAAAATTGTTGATCCGTGGCCGGGGGATGCGACGCGTGGTCAAGCAATCATTGCGCAACCCCCTGCCCTTTTTGCGCAAGAAACCACGACTCGTGAACGGTTTGCACACGAAAAACTTACCCATGATTGCCTGCGCGATCTTCGCGCGGTTGGTTCTGATCATGCCAAAAGAAAAGCGGCTTCGCTTATTCATGAGTGGACACAGGAACAGGAAACCTGGACCGAAGATCATTGGGGCCCTGTGGTGCTGTCAACGCGTCTTGCGAATTGGATTGGTTTCTTCGATTTTTATGCCCCGATGCTGCCCGATTCCTTTCGGCCCGTCCTTTTGCAGTCTATGACCAGACAACTTAGGCACCTTGTGAATACAGCGCCTGCTAACTTGATTGGGTGCGATGGGTTAGCCGTTATTCGCGGCCTGATATACGGTGGTCTTGGTTTGATTGATAGCGAACGCTCGGTTGGGCTCGCGCTTGACCGGCTCACGCGGCAGCTTGCGACAGAGATTTTGCCAGACGGAGGCCTGATCTCACGCAATCCTCAGGAATTGGCGGAGGCACTACGTTGCTTGCTTGATATACGTATGGCCCTGATTGTTGGGCAACTTGAAATACCATCTGATCTTTCTTTGGCCATAGCTCGCATGGTTCCAGCGCTTCGGATGTTACGGCATGGGGATGGTGCTCTTGCTGTTTTTAATGGTGGCCGCGAATTTGATCCCGTTTTGTTGGACTCCCTTTTATCGTTGGCAGAAGTTCGGGGGCGCGCCCTGAAACAACTGGCTCAGACAGGCTATGAACGCTTAACGGCTGGTCGTAGCCTTGTTATCGTGGATTCCGGTGGCCCACCTCCAAAACCATACGATATTTCTGCACATGCTGGGTTGATGGCTTTTGAATTCAGTGTGGGGCGTGAACGTTTGTTGGTGAATTGTGGTCCTGGTCCTGGTCCTGTTCCGGCCCCCGAATGGCGTCGAGCAATGGCAGCGACAGCGGCGCATAATACAATAATCTATGACAATACCAATGCTTGTGAAGTCATGGCTGACGGAGGCATTGGCCAAAGACCTCGTGAGGTCGTCTCCCAACGCTATGAACAAGAAGGTGTTCAAGCAATTGAACTTATGCATGATGGCTATACCCAACGTCATAAGATCTGTATGGCGCGGCGCCTAAGCCTTTCAGTGGGAGGTGAAACGCTCTCAGGATGCGACACGATCACGGGCCCATCCGGAAGCGATTTTACAATTAGATGGCATATCCACCCACATATTGATGTGTCCCTAGCTCAAGGCGGACGTTCGGCATTGTTGCGGACGCCTAGCGGACAGGGTTGGCGGCTAAGGGTTCAAGGTGGCTGGGGTGAGGATATGGCACTCGAAACGAGTGTATACTGCGGATGCGGGCTACCCCAACGCACTTTTCAGTTGCGTGTTTCGGGCAGAGTCCGCGAAACTGTCTCGGTAGTAGAGTGGAGCTTTGTACGGGAAACAATGAAAAAGGGAGCGACCAAATGAATATCAAAGGCAAAGGTCATGCAAAGCGGCAAGGGTTCTCCCTCGTCGAACTCTGTATTGTTATGGGTGTCGTTGGCATTGTGTCCGCCGGCATATGGGCTGCCGCTAGCACGGTCAAAGATCGTCAAGCAATTCAGGATATGGCCCAAGTGCCCGTTGAAATCGCGACACTTGTTCGTGGAGCTTTTTCAGGTCATCCCAACGCAGTGGTGCCAATGGATACCTTGTCTCAAATTGGTGCGGGGCTATTCCCTGCAAGTATTCAAAATCCAGCGCGTAACGCGACCATAAATCCATGGGGTGGGTCGATTGACCTAGTTTTTCCCGCGGCAGCGCCGCGCTATGGCTTTTCGGTTCGGTTTAACATTGGGGCGGCTTTGTCTGCATCGATCAGACGTGGCGCTTGTTTGGGTTTGCTATCCCGTCTTCCTGGCTCGGCCACGAATTATGCCGCGACCGGAGCAAGCA
>CAYZXV010000196.1:0-3058 GCA_964482525.1 uncultured Rhodospirillaceae bacterium
TTCGAATGAAAACGACGCTGGACAAACTTTTGAATGGCCGTATCGCGGTGGAGCAACCCGCGCGGGGGGAGGGGTATCGTATCGCGGTCGATACGCTCCTTTTGGCCTCGGCGGTTCCGGCAGTGGGGGCGCAGAAGGTTCTTGAACTTGGTTGTGGGGTTGGCGGCGTGATGCTGGCTCTAGCCGCGCGGGTGAAGGACGCTCAAATCACGGGGTTTGAGATCGATGTCCCAACTGTTGCTTTGTGCGAAAGCAATATCCGCCTCAATCAGTTTGAGGACCGCCTGCGCGTTGCCCAAGGCGATTTAGCCGCCGGGTTGCCGGAAGGGTTTTCGGGGTCGTTCGATTACGTGATGATGAACCCACCCTATCACGAGGGCGCACGGCATATGCCTTCGCCCATCGCGTCAAAGACAACCGCGCATATGGAACAGGCCGACGCGGATTTATCCCTGTGGATCGCGCGTGCGCATGAAGCGTTACGCGACGGCGGTATTTTGACGCTTATTCACCGTGCGGATAGGCAGGCGGATATTGAGGCCGCTTTGACTGGCCGTTTTGTGCGGGGATGGGTCAAACCGATCGCGCCAAAAGCCGATGCCGCACCAAAACGCGTGATTGTTCGCGCGGAGAAGCGGTTATTAGATAGATCGCCAATAGGTTATGAAAATAATGAAAACCTAGAAAATGGTGTCATGCCCGCGAAGGCGGGCATCCAGGGTCACGAGAGACCATCTGAATTTCCAGGCCCCCTGGATCCCCGCCTTCGCGGGGATGACAAAATGATAGGGGCGATAACAAGCCCAAACGTTGTGACACGCCGTGAGTTGGACCTTATCACCCTCGCGCCACATGTGCTCTATAACGCCGAAGGGCGTTATACCCCTGCCACCGAAGACCTTCTACGCGAAATCGGTGCGATGGTTTTTTAGGGCAAATTTAGAGTAAGGTGGCCCATTTTTCCCTTTTCGTCATTCTGGAGCGCGCGAAGCGCGAACCCAGAATCCCATTTGGTTTTTTGGAAGAAAACAAATGGGATTCTGGATCTTCGCCCTGTCGCCACATGTGACGGCAGGGCTCGTCCGGAATGACGGTGTTTATAACCGTCAACCTACTTGAAATTTGTTTTAGCGGTTTAGCGCGTGTTCATGCCCTTGGGCCAGATGCTGGAATAAGTCGATTATTGCCTCGACGGAGCGCATGGGTTCGCAAGCTTCAACGGCTTTATGAGGATAAATAATGAAGGGCGTTGAGCCAAGGCTTCTTGGCTTGTTGTAAAGGGCATCCCCTTCTTTAGCCAACATGACTGATAGACGCGCGTGTGAAGCGATCCCGTCACCATTTCCGTTCGTTAAGTCCAGAGCATAAGTGATATGTTCGGGATACAACCGTAGAATGCCATTCAACAGGTGATTATCTATGGCGGCTTTCTCACTTAATTGACCTTGATGACTGTCAACCAGTTTGACAGCTTCACGAATGAGGCTAGGGCCGAATAGGTCAGGCGAAACGCGCCCAAGCACAAGGGCTGCGTTGACAAACTCTCTTCTGATTTTCGTATTTAGGTTTTGTTCGTAATATCCCATAAATAGGCTTGTGAATTTTTGTTCAGTGGTATGCTGTTCTGTCATTTGATTTCCTTTCAATGGACGATGGGCTTTAGAGTTTGCGACAGTTTATTTAGTTTTTCCGTGATTGTTGGAAGCGATGGCGCGGGTTTGCCAAGAAAACAGACAATGATTTTTTCGCCATTCACCGGGATGTCCGTATCGTTTGTGACAAAGGGGCGTCTTCTCGCGTCTTGAATGGCGTTTGCAAAGATCGATTTGGCCTGATTGGTTCTTAGCTCTCGTATAGAGCTTGTGGCCGTTTCTTCCAATTCAGGATTAAAGCGAAGCAGCTGCGTGATTAGGAATGTGTGGTTTTCAATTTGAAGATTGGACTCATGCGTTTCATCTTTCACCGGAACGGGTAATGCACTGACAACGGTCGTCGCATGAAGAAAAAGCATTTTGCTTCGGACAAGGCTTGGGCAATGGTTTGCTGTGTTGAAAAACGCGTGTAAGAAATCTTTGCGTTGTTCCTCTGTTGCGGTGAGTTGAAGGGCGGCTAGAAAAAAGTCGGTAAGGATGTCGCTTTCGGAACGATCTTCATCAACGGGTTTAACGACGGCCTTAAGGGGGGCTTTCATGCGTATCCTTTTTATAACGATGATTATATCGCACCAATCCGTGGTCTATGAGCCTACTTTGCCGATAACTTATGGTTAATACAACAGAATTTGGGGCCTGTTCCGTACGCAAGAAGGCCGGATGGTTAAAGAGGCGGCAGAAAGGGAAGGGGCCATTTTTTTCTTTTCATTTTCGTGGCCGTGCGTTACAAAAGGACGTTCCCCAAAAGTTAATAAGCCCATGTCCGTCGCGAAGCGCCGGACGGGTCCTTGTGGGGTTTACATGCAAGACGGTCCTATGCGGCCAACTGCAGGAGTGTAGCTCAATTGGTAGAGCGTCGGTCTCCAAAACCGAAGGCTGCGGGTTCGAGCCCCTCCACTCCTGCCAGCCGCGCCGTCAGCACTAAAGAAACAAAGGGGAGCCGCTATGGCCAATTTGATCGAGTTTTTCCGCGAAACGCGCCGCGAGGTCCAGAAAGTCACCTGGCCAACGCAAAAGGAAACAACGACGACGACCGCCATCGTCATTGGCATGGCCCTTTTGGCAGGCATATTCTTTTTCATTGTTGATCACATCTTAGGTTTTGGGATCAGCAGCATTTTGGGCATGCGGGGCTGAACCGCGCGGCTTTATAAGGAGATAAAAATATGGCGCATCGTTGGTATGTCATTCACGTTTACTCAGGCTTTGAAAAAAAGGTCGCGCAAACTGTGCGCGAAACCGCCCTGAAAAACGGCCTTGAGGATTATTTTTCTGAAATTCTTGTCCCGACAGAGGAAGTCGTCGAGATGCGTCGCGGTAAGAAGGTCAACACCGAGCGCAAGTTCATTCCCGGTTACGTCCTCATTAAAATGGATTTGACGGACGAGAGCTGGCATCTTGTGAAG
>CAYZXV010000197.1:0-2219 GCA_964482525.1 uncultured Rhodospirillaceae bacterium
TGGTCGCACCTGTTACAAATCTGAAGATAAAATCACAGAAGATTCCGCCAATAAGCGCTGATGTTTCCATACTTGTTTCAAGCCCACCAAACGTCGCAACAAGCGCAAGCACACCAAGAATGGTGGCAGGATTGGTGAGCGTGATGATAAAGCTGGTCAACATGGCCCGAACCGCCCCACCCAGCCATTTCTTTTTCATGCGGGATAGATAGCGCCGCTCGACCTCTTGTGTGTTCGCGGTGCGTGGCTTGTCGTGCCAAGTGTGCCACGCGATAAACAGCATGAACGCGCCGCCAATGATATGGATCGAATTATTGTACCGCTGAAGAAACTCAATAATCGCCGTTACGCCAAGGACCGCAATCGCACTGAACAACGCATCAGCAAATGCGGCTCCAAAACCAGAGGCAAAACCGATCAGGCGGCCTTTTTGGATGGTCCGGCGAATGCACAAAAGACCCACAGGTCCCACAGGAGCGGCAACCATCAGCCCCAACACAAGCCCTCGCCCAAACACGCCTATTTCGTCGAACAAAACCGCCACCCTACCTTAATTTTCCTTGCGGACAGCTTATGACAGAAAAGGACGATATCGGCAAGGACATGAGGGAACCAAAGATTGTTGTTAGATAAAACAAGCGTATATTATAAGTCCGTTTGTTCCAGAATCAGGATAATCCATATGACCGCCCTTATCCTTCCCTTTCGCCAGCACGTGCCCCAGATTCACCCCAACGCGATGATCGCGCCGGGCGTCGTGATTATTGGGGATGTCGTCATCGGAGAGGAAAGCTCAATCTGGCCCGGTTGTGTCCTGCGTGGTGACGTAGGCCCCATCCGCATTGGCGCACGCACAAACATTCAGGATGGCACCATCATCCATGTGACCTATGGCGCGCAAGGCACCCATATCGGCGATGGTGTCACAGTCGGCCACATGGCCCTTTTGCACGATTGCGCTGTTGAGGATGGTGGCTTTATCGGCATGCGCGCCACAATGCTGGACGGCGCGCGTGTACAAAGCGGCGGCATGCTCGCGGCAGGCTCTCTCCTCACCTCTGGCAAGATTGTTGAGGCCGGACAAATGTGGGCCGGAAGCCCGGCGAAATATTGGCGCGAGGTCACGCCCGAAGAGCGCGAAGAATTTTCTACCCGCGCCCATGAATATGCAGAGCTTGCCAAGATGTATCAAGGAAAACCCCGCACGATGGCACCGGGGTAAAAACGCCATGATCTTCCCCATCTTTGCCGATGTGAAAAAGCCAGACTTCCGCCCCGAGGCGGGGCGAAAGTTTAAGCTGGTTTCCGACTATCAGCCCGCCGGCGACCAGCCACAGGCGATTGCGGAGTTGTGCGCTGGGTTCGAAAGTGGCGCGCGCGATCAGGTTTTGCTCGGCGTCACGGGATCGGGCAAGACCTATACCATGGCGCAGGTGATCGAGCGTCTGCAGCGCCCCGCCCTCATCCTCGCGCCCAATAAAACGCTTGCCGCGCAGCTTTATGGCGAGATGAAGAACTTCTTCCCGGAAAACGCGGTGGAATATTTCGTCAGTTATTACGATTATTACCAGCCAGAAGCGTATGTCCCAAAAACCGACACCTTTATCGAAAAAGAGTCGATGATCAATGAACAGATTGATCGTATGCGTCACGCAGCCACGCGCGCGCTTCTTGAACGTGATGATGTGATTATCGTCGCCTCAGTCTCATGCATCTATGGCATTGGTTCGGTTGAAACCTATCAAGACATGGTGCTTGCCCTGCAAAAGGGGCAAAACATTCCACGGGATCAATTGCTCGCAGGATTTGTCCAGCTTCAGTACAAACGGAATGACATCGGCTTTGGGCGCGGCGATTTCCGCGTCAAAGGCGACACGTTGGAAATCTTCCCTGCGCATTTGGAAAGCATTGCATGGCGGCTCTCCCTATTTGGGGATGAGATTGAGAAGATCACTGAGATCGACCCCCTGACCGGCACCAAGGGGAAAGACTTGGATGGTATTAAGCTTTACGCCAACAGCCATTACGTAGTCCCCCAATTCACGATTGAACAAGCCGCCGCCAAAATCAAAGAAGATTTAAAAGCCAGATTGGCGGAGCTGCTCGCGCAGGAAAAACTTCTTGAGGAACAGCGCCTTCGCGAACGTGTAACCTTTGACATTGAAATGATGCTGGCAACGGGCTCTTGCTCCGGCATCGAGAATTACTCGCGTTACCTC
>CAYZXV010000197.1:2229-3048 GCA_964482525.1 uncultured Rhodospirillaceae bacterium
GTCGCGCACCGGGTGAGCCGCCGCCCACGCTATTTGAGTATTTGCCAGAGAACATGATGCTGTTTGTTGACGAAAGCCATAATATGGTTCCGCAACTGCACGCCATGTATCGCGGGGATTTCCAACGCAAGACGACCCTTGCCACCTATGGGTTCCGCCTACCCTCTTGCGTCGATAACCGCCCCCTCAAGTTCGAAGAATGGGACACGATGCGCCCCCAAACGCTGTTTGTGTCGGCCACACCGGGTCCGTGGGAGATGGAGCGCACTGGCGGCGCCTTTACCGAGCAAATTGTGAGGCCAACAGGCCTGATCGACCCACCCGTTATCATCCGGCCGACCGAGAAACAGGTCGACGATCTAATGGCCGAGGTGCGCGAAGTTGTCGCGAAAGGTATGCGCGTTTTGGTCACCACCCTGACCAAGAAAATGGCCGAAGCCTTGACCGAATACATGAGCGAGACAGGAATTAAGGTGCGCTATCTTCATTCAGACGTCGACACGCTGGAGCGCATCGAAATTATTCGCGAATTACGCCTTGGTGTGTGTGATGTCCTGGTGGGCATCAACCTATTACGCGAAGGCCTCGATATCCCCGAATGCGGTCTTGTCGCAATTTTAGATGCCGATAAGGAAGGTTATCTGAGGTCCCGCACATCCCTTATCCAAACGATGGGCCGCGCGGCCCGTAATGTAGATGGGCGGGTTATTCTGTACGCCGATAGTATGACGGGCAGCATGAAAGCAGCCATGGAGGAGACCGAGCGACGCCGTGAAAAACAACGCGCCTATAATATTGCAAATGGCATCACGCCAGAAA
>CAYZXV010000198.1:0-3040 GCA_964482525.1 uncultured Rhodospirillaceae bacterium
TGCAACAGAGTTTGGCCACCGTATTAAGCGTGTATCGGAAAGCGACGTGGAATCTGGCCTTTCGATCATTGAGGATACAGAAGACAACATGATCCCACGTCCTCCCGTGGTTACCGTGATGGGTCACGTCGATCATGGTAAAACATCGCTGCTGGACGCTTTGCGCAAAACAGATGTCGTCTCTGGCGAAGCCGGCGGCATTACGCAGCATATCGGCGCGTATCAGGTCGTTATGAAAGAACCCGTTCACGGCTTTGACCGCATCACCTTTATCGACACGCCGGGCCACGCCGCCTTTACCGAAATGCGCGCGCGCGGTGCAAACGTCACGGATATTGTTATCCTTGTGGTCGCTGCCGATGACGGCATTATGCCTCAAACGATTGAAGCCATCCGTCATGCGAAGGCAGCCGATGCCCCGCTGATCGTCGCAATCAACAAATGCGATCTTCCAGCCGCAAATCCTTCGCGCGTAAGACAAGAGCTCCTTTCCCACGATGTTCAGGTCGAAGACATGGGTGGTGAAACACTTTCGGTTGAAATCTCGGCCAAGAAACGCATGGGCCTCGACAAACTGCAGGAAGCCATCCTGCTGCAAGCTGAAATGCTCGCGCTTAAAGCCAATCCCCAAAGACCAGCCGAAGGCGCGGTTGTCGAAGCCAAGATGGAAAAAGGACGCGGCTCTGTTGCTACCGTCCTGATCCGTCGCGGCACAATCCGTGTCGGCGATATTTTTGTTGCCGGGTCCGAATGGGGCCGTGTTCGCGCCTTGGTCAATGATCATGGCCAGAATGTTAAAGAAGCTGGCCCTGCGATGCCGGTTGAAATTCTCGGCTTGAACGGTACGCCTGTCGCTGGCGACGAGCTTACCGTCGTCCCATCGGAGTCTCGCGCCCGCGAAATCAGCGAGTTCCGCGCCCGCCGCCGTCGCGAAGTTGCCGCCGCTGCAACCAAGCGCACGACCCTTGAGCAAATGATGGAGAATATCAAAGCTGGCGAAGCGAAAGAATTCTCAGTCCTTATCAAAGGCGACGTCCATGGCTCGGTTGAGGCCCTTAAAACTTCTCTTGAAAAACTCTCACAAGAGAATATCGAGGTTAAGGTGCGCGTCCTTGATGCGGCGGTCGGTGCTGTCACTGAAAGTGACGTTACCCTGGCGAATGCCTCTCGTGGCATGATCATCGGCTTTAACGTCCGCGCCAATCCACAGGCTCGTGAAATGGCCAAGCGTGATGGTGTCGAAATCCGTTACTACTCCATCATCTATAACGTTATCGACGATGTAAAACAGGTCCTCTCTGGCATGCTTGCCCCAGAGCTTCGTGAGAAGTTCCTTGGCAACGCCCGCATTCTTCAGGTGTTTAACATCACGAAGGTGGGCAAGGTTGCGGGCTGTAAGGTCACCGAAGGCATGGTCAAACGCGGGGCGAAAGTTCGCCTGCTGCGCGACAACGTAGTTATTCACGAAGGTGCCCTTAAGACGCTTAAGCGCATGAAGGACGAAGTCAAAGAGGTCCGCGATGGCTTTGAGTGCGGCATGGCGTTTGAAAACTATGACAACATCATGCCCGATGACGTGATCGAATGCTTCGAGATCGAGGAAATCGCACGCCAACTATAGGCGAACAATGAATGAAATTTCTGTCTCTATAACCAATGTGTCCCACTTGGTTCTGGGCATGATGGCATTGTTCTTATCGTCCGCAAGGCTTTCGCTTGGATTCAAGGTCGCATTCACCGCTAGATAACGTTACTTATGCCCACACCCCTTTCCATTACGCCTGATACCATGAAGCAGGCCGCAGCACTGATCCAAAAGGGGCGGTTGGTCGCGTTCCCGACCGAAACCGTGTATGGGCTTGGCGCGGATGCGACCAATGAACATGCCGTTGCCACCATATACGAGGCCAAAGGCCGTCCGCAGTTTAATCCCCTGATCGTCCATATTTCCGAGCCTTCTAAAGCGCGTGAATTGGTCCTATGGGATGATCGCGCGCAACGCCTTGCCGCGCAGCTCTGGCCCGGTCCTCTTACGCTTGTCCTGCCCCGTGCGCCACAGAGTCCCATCGCCTTGCTCGCAAGCGCAGGGCTCGACACAATCGCCGTGCGCTGTCCGGCGCACAAAAGCGCGAGAGACCTGATCGAACTGGCCGGACGACCCATCGCAGCCCCCAGTGCCAACGCCTCAGGCACGCTCAGCCCTACGCAGGCCGCGCATGTTGCCGACTCGTTGGGCGAGAAGGTCGATATGATCCTCGATGGCGGCCCATGCGCGGTCGGTGTGGAATCAACGGTCTTAGACCTCACCAGTGATACACCCACCATCCTGCGCCATGGAGGGATCACAAAGGAGGCGCTCTGCGCTCTATTAGGCGAGGTTCGCGAGGCCCTGCATGATGACGAAGCTCCCAAAAGCCCTGGTATGCTCCTCAGTCACTATGCACCACGCTTGCCTCTTAGGCTGAACGCTGTTGTGGCCAGAATGGATGAGGCTTTTTTGACATTTGGCAATGATCAAGCAACCGAAGGGGGGGCTTTGCGCGTAAACCTCAGCCCCTCTGGCAATACAGTGGAAGCAGCGGCGAACCTTTTCGCCATGCTCAGATCTTTGGACAAACCAGAACTGACAGGAATCGCCGTGATGCCAATCCCCATGCAAGGTTTGGGGGCGGCAATAAATGATCGCCTCGCGCGCGCGGCTGTCCCCCGCGAAAAAAGTGGAGAATAAACCTTTTGCTCCCGTCTGTTATCGACTATCTTTCTACGTGATTCTTCCTGCCGGGTGAGGGGCATGCGCGTTCGAGGTCTATTGGTTACTGCATTGATTGGACTTTGCCTTTTTGGGGCTGCGCCCGCCCGTGCGGCCCTTTTGTTTTGCAATCAAACCAAAGCCACGATTGAGGCCGCCTTTGGCTATCGCGATGGTGCAACATGGACATCCGAGGGATGGTGGCAAATCCAACCCGGCCAGTGCGCGCGTGTCTACAGTAAGCCATTGTCACAGCGTTTTTATTTCTATTATGCGCGTGCGCTTGGAGTC
>CAYZXV010000199.1:0-3003 GCA_964482525.1 uncultured Rhodospirillaceae bacterium
GTCGCCTACGGCCCCGAGGCGATGCTCGTCGTGCTGCTGCTTGCGGGCACCGGCGCCCTGGACATCTCGCTGTACCTCGGCGTGGGGATCGTGGCCCTGATGATCGCGACGGGCCTGTCCTTCAAGGGAAGCGCCAAGAACGATACGCATGTGATCAAAGAAGTGGCTGCGATCATGCCCCATGTGGCAGGCATTCGGCGCTATGGCGCGGCGGCTTTGGACCTTGCCTTTGTGGCAGCCGGTCGTTTTGATGGGTACTGGGAATCCGGCCTTGGTATGTGGGATGTTGCGGCGGGTACGATCATCGTGAAGGAAGCGGGCGGTTTTATTGCCCCCATGAAGGTCGGGGGTCATCCGGTCAAGGATGCGGCTTTGATCGCGACGAACGCGGGCATTCACGATCAGATTGTCAAGATGCTCCGCTCGGCATAAGGTAATCGGAACAACGTGTTTTTAAGTTTGGGAAACCAATAAAAACATTGTCATGCCCGCGCAGGCGGGCATCCAGGGTTACAAGAGACCAACAGGATCTCCCGGTCCCCTGGATCCCCGCTTTCGCGGGGATGACACGTTTCTTATGTTTTCTAAAGCGTTCAACTCATGACTCGGCATAAGGTAAGGCATGGCCAAGCTTGAAATCGTCACCGTTCCCCATCCCGCGCTCCGCGAGGTCGCTAAACCCGTCGCGGCTGTTGACGCGCGGATTGTGAAACTGCTCGATGATATGCTTGAGACCATGTACGCCGACGACGGTGTGGGCCTTGCGGCCAATCAAGTCGCGGTGCTTGAGCGCCTGATCGTTCTTGATGTGTCCAAAAGCCGGGATGGCAGCGAGGCACTGCAGATGGTCAATCCTGTCATCACATGGGCGAGTGAAGATACGTTTACCTATCGCGAAGGGTGCCTGTCGGTGCGACCCTGTTCGACCGAGTCGACCGCCGATCTGTACGCCAACGTCACACGCCCTCGCCAAATCCGCGTGAGCTATCTCGACCGCACGGGCGCGGAAAAAGAAATCGAGGCCGAAGAACTATTCAGCCAGTGCATCCAGCACGAGATGGATCATTTGAACGGCATTTTATTCATCGACCATATCTCCCCCCTTAAACGCGGCATGATCCTGCGCAAGATCGAGAAACTGCGGCGGGTGTAGGGGGGGCGATGGAATAGGGAGAGAGCGGAACCATACAGCACTTAACAATTTCTATCTTCCCTCGTATTTTCTAACCCCGCCCCTAACCCCTCCCCAAGGGGAGGGGGATTCTACCGTGATCAAGGAGAGAAAACTCTTGAAGGGTGCAGCCTTCGTTATTGGCAGTGCCGTAATAACAATAGTGTCCCCCTCCCCTTGGGGAGGGGTTAGGGGCGGGGTCGTTGCAGTTAGCCAAAAGGACGCCCCCCCGTAATCGGTTTCCTTTGGGTTCTACCCCTCAGCGGTCTTCTTCACAGGCGGTAGGGCGAGGCGGATATGCAGTTCCTTCAGGCGGAAATCGTCCACCGTGTTGGGGGCCTGCATCATCAAATCCTGCGCCTGCTGGTTGAGCGGGAAGGCGATGACTTCGCGAATGTTTGGCTCGTTGGCGAGCAGCATCACGATGCGGTCGACGCCGGGGGCCGAGCCTCCGTGCGGCGGGGCGCCGAGCTTGAGCGCCGAGAGCATGCCGCCGAACCGGCTTTCCAGTTCCTGCGCGCTATAGCCCGCAATCGCAAACGCCTTGTACATCACTTCGGGTAGGTGGTTACGGATCGCGCCGGAGGATAGTTCTACGCCGTTACAGACGATGTCGTACTGATACGCCTTGATGGTGAGCGGGTCTTGCTCTTCCAGTGCTTTCATGCCGCCTTGCGGCATGGAGAACGGGTTGTGCGAGAAGTCGATCTTCTTGCGCTCCTCGTCATATTCGAACATCGGGAAGTCGACGATCCATACCATGCGATAGGCATTTTTCTCGATAATATCCATATCCTGCGCGATTTTGGTGCGGGCTTGCCCGGCCATTTTCGCCGCCACCCCCGGCTTGTCGCACACAAAGAACACGGCATCACCGTCTTCACAGCCCGTAAGGCTGCGCAGTTCTTTTTGCGCTTCTTCGCCGACAAAGCGTGCGATGGGGCCTTTGCCCGCGCCCGCTTCGAACACGATATAGCCAAGGCCCGGCGCGCCAATTTCTTTCGCCCAATCATTCAGCTTGTCGAAAAAGCTGCGCGGCTTGTCGGAGACTTTCGGCGCGCGAATGGCGCGGACCACGCCGCCGGCGTCGATGGTGCTGCGGAACGCACGGAACTCCACATCCGCGCGGGCAAACACGCTCGTGACATCCGTGATGACGAGTGGGTTGCGCAGATCGGGCTTGTCCGATCCGTATTTCAGCATCGCGTCGTCATAGGTGATGCGCGGGAACGGATAGGGCGTGACCTCCCACTTTGTGTCACGGCGGAAGCCGCTGAACTCGTCAAACACGCCATGCAACACGGGCTCGATCGCCGCAAACACGTCCTCTTGCGTGACATAGCTCATCTCGAAATCAAGCTGGTAGAACTCGCCGGGGCTGCGTTCGGCGCGTGCGTCTTCGTCGCGGAAACACGGCGCAATCTGGAAATAGCGGTCATAGCCCGCGATCATCAGAAGCTGTTTAAATTGCTGTGGTGCTTGGGGCAGGGCATAGAATTTTCCCGGATGGATGCGCGAGGGCACCAGATAGTCGCGCGCGCCTTCGGGGCTGGACGAGGTGAGGATCGGTGTCTGATACTCACGGAAACCCTGATCCCACATGCGACGACGCAGCGAGGCGATCACGTCGGAGCGTAGCTTGATGTTCTGCTGCAAATGCTCGCGGCGCAAATCAAGGAAGCGATAAGTCAGGCGCACATCTTCGCCCGTGTCGACTTCGGCATTGACCTGAAGGGGCAACGGCTCGGCGGCGGACTGCACAACGAACTCGGCGATATCAATCTCAATCGCGCCGGTGGGCAGCTTGTCGTTCGCGGTTTCATCGGGGCGCT
>CAYZXV010000200.1:0-2983 GCA_964482525.1 uncultured Rhodospirillaceae bacterium
AGAATATCCTGCATCCGCGCAGTTGGTGGGAGCAGGTCGATACGTTAGGACATGGCCGTGTGGCTGAAGAACATGTCTCGCTCAAAGCTGCACAGACCGAAGCCCTGCTGATGGGGCTTCGCCTGACAAAGGGTATTGAGAAGACGCGGTGGCGCACATTATTCGGCGAGGAGTTGGTTCTGTCCTTACCGCCAAACAAACGTGAGGTGATGATTCGTGAAGGGCTTCTATGCGAATCGCCTACACATTTGGCAGTGACTGAAAAGGGGCGCCTTTGCTTAAATGCGGTATTGGCCGCGTTATAGCTATGTTTTTTGCCCTGCCTTGTCTCAAACAAAGGCCCCGTGCTAGCGTTCTTGAGTCCACATCATAAGGAGAGCGATTCATGAATAGCGACCAATTCTTAGAAATTTTGAAAAACGCTGGCGGTTATATTTCCGGCGACCATATTGTTGGTACGTCCGGCAAGCATTTAGATGCCTATATGAACAAAGATGCGATTTATCCCCACACGGCAGCGATTTCTTCGGTTTGCCGCGCGATGGCAGAACCGTTTGTTAATGAAGGAATTGAAGCTGTCGTTGCCCCCGCATTGGGCGGGATTGTTTTGTCCCAATGGGTTGCGCATCATCTGTCTGTCCTGACTGGTCATGACGTTTTAGCGATTTATACCGAGAAGACTCCTGATAAGGATCAGATCCTCACGCGCGGTTATGACAAGCTGGTCGCGGGGAAAAAGGTTCTGGTTGTTGAAGATGTCCTGACCACGGGCGGTTCGGTGATCAAGGTTGTGAACAGCGTGAAGGCAACGGGCGCGACGGTGGTTGCGGTCAGTGTGATGGTCAATCGTAACCCTGACGCAATCACGTCCGAGCAAATGGGCGCGCCGCTTTATGCGTTGGTCAGCAAGAGCTTCCCCTCGTGGGAAGAGGCTGATTGCCCCATGTGCAAGCAAGGGATGGCGATCAATACCACGGTTGGCAAGGGGCGCGACTATTTGGCGAAGAAAGCCGCTGCGTCGTAGAAGTGTTTGGCGTTTAATCGCCGTGTGAAGAGCAAGTCCTTATCGAACACAAATAACAAAAGGAGAGCCGGTCATGAGTTCGCAGAAAAATGGTATGCCGTATTCGCCGTTACATTTTCTTGGTGCTCTGGGTGCAGGGGGGCTGGCGGTCAGTTTCTATATGTACCTTATGTGGATGACCCCGCATCCCGGCTCACCCATTCCGTCCTTTGCATCGCTTCTTGCGGCGCTTAGTAATGGTGAATGGTTGGTCCAAGGGCTTGTGGTGTTGGGTATGGCGGGTGTGGCTTTTTTTGCAGCCATGCACGTTGGGTTGTTAATCCAGAATATCCGGCATTTTCTGGCCTGGAAGAAAACGCCAGCTTATAAAACTTTGTGCCAAAGTAACGGCGAGACGCAGCTTATGGCCGCGCCGCTTACGTTTGCGATGACGATCAATGTCGCCTTTATTCTCGGCGCAGTTTTTGTGCCGGGGTTGTGGGAATCGCGCGAAACACTGTTCCCGCTCGCGCTTATTGGCTTTGCGGTTGTTGGTTATTATGCCTTGCGCATTTATCTCGACTTCATCTCGCGCGTGCTCACCGAAGGTGGTTTTGATTGCGCCAAGAACAACAGCCTTGGCCAGATGGTTTCGGTGTTTGCTTTCTCAATGGTTGCGGTCGGGTTCTCCTCGGTCGCGGCGATGAGCCACGAGAAAGTCGTTCTGGCCCTTGGGTTTTTGGGCGCGGCGTTTTTTGTGACCGTGGCGGTGGTTCTTGGCGCGATGAAGCTGATCCTTGGTTTTCGGGCTATGATGGAACATAAGGCGGAGGCCGAAACCACGCCCACGCTGCTGGTGGTCATACCCATCCTGACGGTCCTTGGTATCGCGATCTATCGCCTGAAAATGAGCCTCATTCACAATTTTGATGTTCAGATCGCGCCTGCAGAAATTTCTGCCTTCCTGATCGTTTTGTTCTCTATGCAGCTTTTCTTTGGCCTTTTGGGTTGGATGGTGATGCGGCGCGTGAAATATCTGGATCGTTGGGTTAAAGGTGGCGAACGGTCAGCAGGCGCCTATGCGCTTGTCTGTCCCGGGGTCGCGCTTTTTGTGCTTGGGAACTTTGTGGTGAATGTGGGGCTTGTGCGGCTTGGCCTTCTTGACACCTTCTCGGTCGCTTACGTTGTCCTGTACTTGCCGCTCATCTATCTGCAAATCGCGACGATCTGGTTGTTCTTCACCTTGGTTCGGCGGCTAAGGCTGGGGTAAAACCCCTTCAAAGGCCAAAAGGTTTTTCTTGATTTGCGGGGCACTGGAAAAACCGCCAAGGCCACCATTTCCGGCGACGACCCTATGGCATGGAACAAAATAGGGAATGGGGTTCGCACCACAAGCTCCGCCTACAGCGCGCGCAGCGCGAGGCGAACCAATCCGCCGGGCTATCTCGCCATAGCTGGCCGTCTTTCCAGAGGGAATAGAAAGAAGGGCTGTCCAGACTTTGCATTGAAAATCTGTGCCGACCATATGCAGCGGTGGGCCGGGGGCATCTAGCGAAGGACCGGCATTTTTTGCTTTAATAAAAAGCGTTTGCGGCCATTCTTTTTTCCATTGGTTGAGGGTGCTTTCCATGGTCTGATAGGCTAAGAAATGCACGCGGCAAAGGGCACCTTCATTGGTAAAGCCCATAAGTAGGGGACCTGCCGGGGAGTTTGGCAGGCGTAGATAGCTCACACGGTCTGGTGGGGTCTTTGCGTAACGAATGGCCGGCCGCATCACAGGCACTCCCCATCTCCGAACAAGGACGCCATGCCGCAGCTTGAGCTATACAAAAGCACAGGATCATACCCCGCGCCGGGAACAAGGGTCATGCTTTGACGCCCAATAACATCCTGACCAAAACTTTGGGCTAGATAGCGGGCGAAGAACCGTCCCCGTTCGGCACGATCGGTCCCCTGGGCCATGGCGGCGCAAGAACGGTC
>CAYZXV010000201.1:0-2979 GCA_964482525.1 uncultured Rhodospirillaceae bacterium
CTGCCGCGCTGGCTGAAAGGAACCAGCGTCTTGCGCGGGTCAGCTCACTGACGGTCAAAAACCTAGGTCTTTCTTCCGGTCAAAAAGTTCGTCTGCTGCCGGAGCGGTTGCGCCTGCCAATTGCCGAATTGATTACGCTGGAAGCAACGGATGATCTTGATGGGTTGCACGCACGAGCGCGCCAAAAGCAAATTAGTGGGTTTTGGAACCGTCGGCCCCTGACGCAGGGAGATGAATTGATCGTCCCCACGCTGGATCGTTATCCACTTCGGGTGAAAGTAGCCCAAATTCAGCCTGCTGGACCGGTTCAAATTGCATCAGGCAGTCAAATCACGGTGCTTTTCAAAAGCGACCGTTCGCTTCCCGCCCTTGGAGGCATGCGTGAGCCTTATCGCTTTTGCCAAGATCTTGCACGCGCGCGATTTGCCAAAGGCGGGAGCGGAGAGGTTGCTCCGGCAAGAAGCGTATATCTGCATGGGCCGGTTGGCTGTGGTAAGGCTCATATGCTTGCGCGGTTAGCGCAGGACATGGGGGCATCTTTGGATGTCCTTGATACGCGAAAGTTGATTGACAATTGGTTGTTACATGGCCCGGCTGACCTAAGTGGCTTTCTGGCTCAAATTGGGCGGCGCGGCCCTGCGATCCTTATTTTTGATCATATGGAATTGCTTGATGATACTGGTGATTTGGCTTCGCCCTTGGGAGCAGCGAGGCATGGTGTCACCGCACAGTTTATGGCCTTGCTTGAAGAATTGCCAACCCAGCCGACAGTTATGATCTTTGGGGTGTCCTCACGTCCGCTTGATGATGCATTTGCAGGCGGAGGCTTATTCGATCTCAGGCTACAAATCGACCCGCCTGATCGCTGGGGCCGTGCTGAAATATTTTTGCTTGCGACCGAGGGGCTTGCCTTGACGGAAGATATCGACGTTGGCGAGCTTGCGGCAAGTTCGATTGGCATGACGGCCCGTGATATCAATGCTGTTGTTCGTGCGGCCTCTCTTCTGGCACGTGGGGAAAAAATTGCGTCAAGTGACTTCATGGAGGCCATGCGTACCATAACCCCATCAGCAAACAGCGACGTGACCTGTGACACCCCGGCCGCAATCTGGGGAGAGGTTGCGGGTCTTGATGATATCAAAAACCTTATGCATGAAACCGTTGGTTGGTCGTTGCGTCACGCGGGGGTTCTATCCGCAAACGGCATTCGTCCTCCCAGATCCATCTTGCTTTCCGGTGGACAGGGAACAGGAAAAACCTCTCTTGTTCGGGCGCTTGCGGCTCATATGCCGGTGCGGTTTATTGAGGTTGCTTGTCCGGTCTTGGTCGCGCGAAGCATGGAAGAAACGCAGCGGTTTCTTATGGATACCTTTGCCTTAGCCCGGCGGAAGGCGCCGTGTATCCTATTCCTTGACGATATTGATGCGTTTTTTGAACGGAGTGATGAACCGCAACAAAAAGAAGGGGAGATCCTTCATCACCGTGTTGTTGCTCAACTCATGGCCGAGTTGGACTCGCTGACGTTACTTTCGGGCGTTGTTGTAATAGCGGCGACCAACCGGCCCGATCGCCTTAGTAATGAAATCTTGCGGACAGGGCGGTTTGATTACGCTATCACGCTGCCGATGCCGGATCAGGCCTCTCGCAAGAAAGTTTTACAGATTCACGCACGAAAACTTCTTTTATCCGACGATGTTGATTTCGATCATTTAGCGTCGGCAACACATGGGATGTCTTCATCGGATATTGCGAACCTGTGCAATCGCGTTGGGCTCATGGCGCTACGGCGTGCTTTTGTGGGGCTTATGGACGATGCGCGGATGCCCATCGTCTGTGCCGAGCACTTTGAACAAGCCCTGCGTGGCCGAAAATAGGCGCGCGACTTAGGCGTGCGCCTTCTTCTTTTCTGCCTTGCGTGTTTTCCACAGGGAATAGAAAATCCCGCTGCCCAAAATGCCAAAAGTCAGGCCAAGCGAAAGGGCAATCGGGAACTTTTCCCATCCAAACAGATAGGCAATGAACGACTTGCTGCCGATGAAGATCAGCACAATGGCCAGTGCGTATTTCAGATAGTGGAAGCGTTTGATGATTGCGGCGAGCACGAAATAGAGCGACCGCAGGCCCAAGATCGCGAAAATATTGCTCGTATACACAATAAACGGATCGGTCGTGATCATAAAGATCGCGGGGACGCTATCGACGGCAAAAATCACGTCCGCAAACTCAATCATCACAAGGCAAACGAACAAAGGCGTCATCCACCAGACTTTCTTGCCATGCTTGCGCGAGGGCGCTTTGACAAAGAAATCATGGCCGTGCAATTCCTCGGTGATGCGGAAATGCTTGCGCATGTATTTAAGAACAGGATTGTTGGCAAGATCCATTGGTTTGTCGCTGGCCAGCAGCATCTTGAAGCCCGTAAAGACCAAGAAGGCCGCAAAGACGTACAGGATCCATTCGAATTCGTGGACAAGCGCAGCGCCAACCGAGATCATGATGCCACGCATAATAATCGCGCCCAAAATCCCCCAGAACAGCACGCGATGCTGATACATCCTTGGAATGCTAAAAAATGAAAACAACATCGCAATGACAAAAACATTATCAATGGATAACGTTTCTTCAACAATATAACCGGTTAGATACTCCGCGAATTTTGTTGGTCCCATTTCATACCACACCCACCCGCCAAACAAGAGGGCGATGCTGGTGTAAAAGCCGCACATGATGAGGCTTTCCTTCATGCTGACTTCATGATCCTTGCGGTTCATGACGCCCAGATCAAAAACCAAAAGGCCAAGGATCACGGCCCCGAACGTCATCCACATCCACATTGGCTTGGACATCCACTCGGCAGAAAGAAAAGCTAGATCGAACATGGGGAGCTCTTTGGGTTAAAGGGTAAAAAGTAGTATCAGTTTTTAATCACCCTCCCCTTGCGGGAGGGTCAAAATTGCGAAGCAATTTTGGGGAGGGGTC
>CAYZXV010000202.1:0-2975 GCA_964482525.1 uncultured Rhodospirillaceae bacterium
TTTGATCCCGGTTACCCAACGACAGGTAAGATCGCTTGCGACTTTGAAGAAATCTTCGATTGGCAAACTTGCATAATCAAATTGGCTACTCATGGGCGCCTCACATATGGGGGGCTTCGTTTTCAATATCCCCATTAAACACGAAATGTTTTAAAAGCCGATGAATGCTAAACTTTTGATAAAATTGAATCTATTTTGGGATCGCGCAGGGTGAGACGCGCTAACGCTCGAGAAAAACGCCTTTTTTCGAGATACCTCAAATTCGCAACAAAAAAGCGGCGAATTCGCCGCTTTTTGTAAGAAAAAAATATGCTGGATTAGCCGTTGGTCAGCTTCTGCAATTGGTGGCTAACAAAGTGGAAAACAGGATGAGCTGCAACATGTTCCTTGTCATTCTGAATGGCAGCCCACGAAAAACCGTCCCTCATGGTATAGTCCTGAAGGTGCTCATCAAGATTGTCCTTTTTGCGGCTCAACAACATAACCTTATCCCCTTGAAAACGTTAATATAAGGATTTCTCCGAAGGAAACGGGCCTCTCTGATCTCTTAATACTATGTTAAGGGAAAATTGGCGGGAAAACAATATAAAAGAAAATAATAAGAATCGAAGAAAAATCAACGCTTCCATATGGTTAAGGCTTTCTTTTTTGGGTAGGCCCTTTATGAAAGTAATAAGGCGGCCCCTTCAAGGGGCCGCCTTTGTTTCCGAATCCGCACCAAAGACTAGCGCGAATAGAACTCGATCACGAGGTTCGGTTCCATATGCACAGGATAAGGGATCTCGCTCATCGTCGGAACGCGAACGAACGTGCCCTTCATTTCCTTGTGATCCACTGTGGTGTAATCGGGAACGTCGCGTTCGGTCAGCTCAGCCGCCATCATAACGAGTGGCATTTGCTTGGCCTTGCCGCGCACTTCGATGACATCGCCTTCACGAACTTGGTAAGACGAGATGTTGACCTTCTTGCCATTCACGAGAATGTGGCCGTGATTGACAATCTGACGCGCCGAGAAAACGGTGGGCGCAAACTTCATACGATAGACGACGGCATCCAAGCGGCGTTCAAGCAATTGCAGAAGAATTTCACTGTTATCCCCTTTACGACGCACGGCTTCCTTGTAATAGCGAAGGAACTGGCGTTCGCCGATATTGCCGTAGTAACCGCGCAGGCGTTGCTTCGCCATCAACTGCACGCCGTAATCCGACGGCTTTGTGCGGCGCTGGCCATGCTGGCCGGGGCGATATTCGCGCTTGTTAAGCGGGCTCTTATTACGGCCCCACAGATTGACGCTCAGGCGCCGGTCAATTTTATGCTTGGACTCAAGACGTTTAGACATAGCTATACCCTTTATTGGATGGGCCTCGTTTAAAACACGGTGACCCTTTTTGTCCCGATAGGCCCCTTTCCCCATGAAAGGAGCGGGATCGCGCGATCCAATAACCGCTTGGCTATGGGCGTTATCCACGTTTTCGGGAATGGAGGGCTTATAGCGACGAAACCCGGCTTTTGTCAAATAAAAGCAAGAATCCCATTAACCATTCAAGAAATGCCCCAACCCTTTACCCATATTCAGAATAAACTTGCCCTTTGCGCGGAAATCCTTTATTGCCGCTGTGGGGTTGGATGCTGTCTCCTTATGCTTTGCTGCGGGTCGATAGCTTACAGACACTCGACAACGCAACATCGATAAGGATACTCGACTATGGCTCAAGGTACGGTAAAGTGGTTCAACGGAACAAAAGGTTACGGTTTCATTCAACCTGAAGAAGGTGGCTCGGACGTGTTCGTGCACATCAGCGCGGTTGAACGCGCCGGTCTGCGCGGTCTGCGTGAAGGCCAGAAGCTCAGCTATGAGTTGGCCACAGAACGCGGCAAGACCTCCGCAGTGAACCTGCAGGTTGTTGGGGAATAAGTTCCTCTTCTACCCGTTTAAACGCCGCCTGAGCTTTTCGTTCAGGCGGCGTTTCTTTTTTTAGGGAACGACGCGCATGGAGCGCATGATCCTTTGGGACGCCGATGGCGTGTTGTTCGATACCTTTACCCCGGAGGGTCACTTCCGGTGGTCACAGAACATTGAACACGATCTTGGGATTACGCCTGCGCTGATCAAAAAAATCTTTTCCGATGGATGGGACGATGTCCTGCGCGGCACTCGCGAGGCCATTGATCATGTCACACAGGTGTTTGATGACGCAAAGTTCCCCCTTCCCCCACAAACCTTTATCGATTACTGGCTGGCGAAAGATGATGTGATCAACGAGACGGTTGCGCACTTCCTTTCCCTTGCCCCTTCTTGCATCGCAAGCAACCAGCCGCGCATTCGTGCCGAACGGTTTGAGAGTTGGTTTCGGGGGCGGGTCCACCGCGTCTTTGCCTCCAGCCAAATGAACGGGGTCATGAAACCAGAGGACGGGTTTTATGACTATATCGAAAAGGCACTGGCCCTGCCGCCGTCACACCTATGCCTGATCGACGATATGGAAAAGAACGTCAGTGCGGCACGCGCACATGGATGGCAAGGACATCACTACACGGGCCTTGCACCCCTTACGCGGTTTCTGGAAGATTGGGCGAACACCAATCAATAGGCGCAAGGCCGCGCGATTCCAGATAAGCATTCGCCGCGCGGAAATGGCCACAGCCCAAGAATCCGCGATGCGCCGAAAGCGGCGAAGGATGCACGGTTTGCAGCACATGGTGGCGAGCCCTGTCGATCATCGCACCTTTCTTTTGGGCATAAGAACCCCAGAGCAGAAAAACAATCCCCTCATGCCGCGCATTGACTGCGGCAACGACAGCATCGGTGAACGTTTCCCACCCCTTCCCCTGATGCGAGCCCGCCTGCCCCTCGCGCACCGTAAGGGTCGCATTGAGCAGCAGAACGCCTTGCCGCGCCCATGAGGTGAGATCCCCGCTACGCGGCGGCGCACACTCATATTCGGCGGCAATTTCTTTATAGATGTTGATAAGGC
>CAYZXV010000203.1:0-854 GCA_964482525.1 uncultured Rhodospirillaceae bacterium
TAAAGAAATTCACTTTCCAATAACACGGTGGAATCCCCCTCCCCTTGGGGAGGGGGACACCCGCGTTATTGCGGTAGAATGTTATAAAAATTTTGAATGTTGAAGAAATTCACTTTCCAATAACACGGTGGAATCCCCCTCCCCTTGGGGAGGGGTTAGGGGCGGGGTGTATAAGAATGCGAGGGCCGAAGGTAGGGAGTGATTAAGAGAAAAGGCCCTAGTCAAATCACCCGCAGGGCGTTAAGGTGCGCGCATGACCCAATACATGCACGACAGACGGGGCGAACTGGCCCCCTTTGCCACGCGGGCGGAAGAGACTCGCGGCCGGCAATTTCCCGAAGCGCCCAGCGAAACGCGCACCGAGTTTCAGCGTGATCGTGACCGCATCATTCATTCCGGCGGCTTTCGGAAACTTCGTAACAAGACGCAGGTCTTTATCGAAAACGAAGGCGATTATTTCCGCACACGCCTAACCCATTCTTTGGAAGTTGCGCAGATCGCCTGTTCGATCTCGCGGCATCTCGGCCTCAACGAAGATCTGACCGACGCCATCGCCTTGGCGCACGATCTTGGGCACACCTGTTTTGGGCATGTTGGCGAATGGGCGCTTTGTGAGCTTATGGAACCCTACGGCGGTTTTTCTCATAACGAGCAAACGCTGCGCGTTTTAACGTTGCTTGAGCATCGTTACCTTGACTTCGACGGGCTTAACCTGACTTGGGAAACGCTGGAAGGCGTTGTAAAGCATAACGGCCCGCTTTTGCCCGCGAAGGATGACAAACCACTTCCGGCCAGCATCGTCGCGTTTAACGAGGCGTTTGACCTTGATCTGTCCCACTATGCGGGACCTGAGG
>CAYZXV010000203.1:864-2962 GCA_964482525.1 uncultured Rhodospirillaceae bacterium
CACAGGTTGCGGCACTCGCGGACGACATCGCCTATAACTCGCATGATATCGATGATGGCTATCGCGCTGGGTTCTTTGATTTTGACGATATCAAAACACTGCCGCTTTATGGCCCGATTTTAGAGGATGTCAGCCGCCATCATCCAAAGGCCGATAAACGACGGATCGTCAGCGCCGTGGTCCGACAAGTTATCGGGTCAATGGTCACGGACGTTTTGGATACGACACGCGCGAATGTCGCGCGGTTGGGGCCTAAATCAGCCCAAGATGTGCGTAAGGCGAAGGAGCCCGTCATTGCGTTCAGCTTTGCGATGCAGGGCAATATCCGTGTGTTGAACGACTTTCTTAAAAAGCGCATGTACAGCCACAGTCACGTCAATCGCATCCGGGCAAAATCAGATCGCATCGTGCGCGAGTTGTTTACATTCCTTATGGCCAATCCGGACTGTCTGTCTGGCGAATGGTATGCCAAATTGCGAGGCCACGAGGACGATTGCTCGTTCAAGGCCAGGATCATTGGTGACTATATCGCCGGGATGACGGATCGCTATGCGGTCCAAGAACACCGCCGCCTCTTTTCGACCGAGACGATGATTTAGGGAGACTAACCTCGCCGTCATTGCGAGCGGAGCGAAGCAATCCAGAAGCCGCGCGTCCGCCGCGCGCAAGAGTTTGTTACCTTCGTGTGGGGGTAGTCGTTTCATACGCCTCGCGGACGCGCGGCTTCTGGATTGCTTCCCCCCGCTTTTGCGAGGGTTGCAATGACGATATAATTTTTACTGGGGTTAAATATGTCCATCTTTAAGTCCGTTCAGTCTTCCGTCGCTGCGGTTGTTGACCAGCTGGTCAAGGAAGGGGCGCTCACGCTTTCTGGCCCTGTGCCGTCTTTCGTGGTGGAGCCGCCGCGCGATCTTGCGCATGGCGATATGGCGACGAATGCCGCGATGATGCTTACCAAGCTTGCGGGCAAGCCACCGCGTGCGATTGCCGAACTCATTAAGTCAAAACTGGAAACGCTGCCTGTGATCGCCAGTGTTGAGATCGCGGGGCCGGGCTTTATCAATCTGCGCCTCAAGCCGCAGGCATGGCACGAAGAAGTCAAAACGATTTTGAAGGCTGGCGTGACTTACGGCGACAGCACGATGGGTCAAAAGCAAAAAGTGAATGTCGAGTTTGTCTCCGCTAACCCCACGGGTCCCATGCATGCGGGGCATGTACGTGGTGCGGTTCTGGGCGACACGCTTTGCCGTCTTTTGACCAAGGCCGGGTACGATGTGACGCGCGAATACTATATGAACGATGCGGGCACACAGATCGACGTACTCGCGAAAACAACGCTGCTGCGTTATCGCGAAGCATTGGGCCAAGATATCGGCGCGATCCCGGAAGGGCTCTATCCCGGCGAGTATTTGAAAGAGGTTGCGCAGGCGCTTGTGGCGCGTGATGGCGACAAATGGCTTTCCAAGCCTGAAGCCGAACAACTCGAGGCCATGCGCCTGTTCGCGACAGGCTATATGATCGGCATGATCAAGGATGACCTTGCGCTCATCGGCATCAAGCATGATGTGTTTTCGAATGAGCGCGTGCTCATCGAAAACGGCACGCTCGAAAAGGTTTTCAATTTGCTGGAAGGGAAGGGTCTTATTTACAAGGGCACGCTTCCGCCGCCCAAGGGTAAGGAAATGGCGAATTGGGAACCGGCGGAGCTGATCCTCTTTCGCTCCAGTCAGTTTGGTGATGATGTGGATCGCCCCTTAAAGAAACGCGATGGGACTTGGGCCTATGTGATGCCGGATTTGGCCTATCACTATGACAAGGTGCAGCGCGGTTTCATGTATATGATCAACATTCTTGGCACCGATCATGGCGGCTATCTTGAGCGGATGCGGCCCGGCGTGGCGGCGTTCAGCGATGGCAAGGCGCGGCTTGAAGTCATCTTTAACAACATTGTGAAGATTTTCAAAAATGGTGAGCCTGTGAAGCTCTCCAAACGGTCTGGCAATCTCATTACGCTCCGCGAAATGGTGGAGCAGGTGGGGGCGGGCGCGGTGCGTTTCTTTATGCTCACGCGCGCGCCAGAGTCCGAGCTTGAGTTCGA
>CAYZXV010000204.1:0-2960 GCA_964482525.1 uncultured Rhodospirillaceae bacterium
TGCGCACACTTAGAAGGGGGCGAAGCAACCTTACGCCATCCTGCGTAGCCTCTGGGGCCATAGCGGCAAGACCATCGATGCCGCTGCCTTTGGCAAGACGCATCAGCACGGTTTCGGCCTGATCATCCGCGTGGTGGGCAAGAAAAAGCGCATCAATCTCATGTGCGTGGCATGCGTCAAGCAGCAGGGCATAGCGTGCGCGCCGTGCCTGAACATGGACGCGTGAGGAAATGGGAGGATGACTCCACGGCAAAATCTCGACCTCCAGGCCCATGGCGCGTAGGCGCTGTGCGACGTTGTGCGCTTCCTGTGGGGATTCTGGGCGCAGGCCGTGCTCGACAATCAAAGCCAGTACCTCAAAGCCGTGGCGTTTCAGGCAAGAAGCAAGCGACATGCTGTCCGGTCCTCCGGACACGGCCACGGCCACGCGTGGACCTATGCCGGGGAACCGCTCAAGACACGCCGCAAATTCGGCTGAGGAAAGAGGCGTTTGGTCCATGCCTTATAAAAACGACATTCATAAACGTGTGAGAAACGGCGGCCTATTTCTTCTTAAACGCGTCCGCGATTTGGCGCATGACGGAAGCTTGCCTGTGCGAGGATTTAGGGGGAGGCACCTTGATCGCCGAGCGTTTCTCGCCCTTTGTGTGGCTTAGGATCAGGGCGTCTAATTCCTGCCGGGTTGGGCCTTCACGATCTTTGCCGTGGGCACGCATAACTTCCTCAAGCCGGGCTATGACCAGCGACTTTAAATGGGGTTTTGCAAGGCCTATGAGCAGCGCCTGATCCCTGACCGCCCAGGTCAAAAGCAATTTTTGCGCATCTTGCTTGTCTCCCCCTGTGGCTTGAAGGGCTTCGTGGACCTTGGCGGTGACGTAACTTTCGGGCATTGTTGGCTCCTTAAGGATCGTGGCGCAGCGCGACTTTAACAGGCGAAAGAGGTTAAGGAAAGGGGCCTCGGACGCAGCATTAACTATACGGCATCATTGACACTTTTCTTAGCTCCCGTTTAGGCTGTGCTTAGCCCTGTCTTTTTGGAAACCCATAAGGAGTCTCCCCTGTTATTTTATGAGCGCATGAATAAAGTGGCCCTCCCCCTTACACCCCCCGGCGTTTTAAACGCCACCGAAGGGCGGTTATGTCAAACAACCATTCCGGGCGAGACCATCAACTATATTTCTTTCTTAAAATACCCAACGGCGGGCAACGCTGTTGCCGTCATTGTGGCCTGTACGAACAAATCCGCCGCTGTTTTTCTTGACTCTGAGAACCCATCTCTCTTTGGGGCGTTACAGGAAGATGCCCGCTTTCTTCAATGGAAACGCGCAGCTAACGAAACGCTCTTCCTGCATGCGCAGAAGGTTGTGCTTGTCGACCACGATCTGACGACCATCAGCCCTAACTGTGCAGAGATGAGTGATCCTCTTGTCCAGTCTTTGATGGCGGCCGCCCAGGTTGTTCTTAAAAATCCGCGCAGGCAATTTGAGGTCCTTGTTTTTGAAGAACAGTATGCAAAGGTCAGAGAGATACCCCTTCTAGTGCCGCGAGCAATCGCGCGGGCGGTTCAAACAATAAAAGGAAAGCAGGATAAGCTCACGCCTTAGTCCATAAGGCCCCCTCGTTCTCTGTGCGGGAAGCGTATGCCTGTTGTCATAAAGGCTAAGGCTGCGTTATAAGCAACGCTTTCCACCCGTGCCGGGCCAAACACGCCATGTCTACCATTCTTAGTGATGAAGGCTACGTCCATTCCGTTGAAACGGCCGGTACCGTTGACGGTCCGGGCATGCGGTTTGTGGTGTTTCTAACGGGTTGCCCTTTGCGATGCTTGTACTGCCACAACCCCGACACACGCAAAATGAAAGATGGGAAGCTGACACGCGCGGCCGATCTTGTGAAGGAGATTTCGCAATATGCCGATTTCTTCAAACGAACCGGCGGTGGCGTGACGATAAGCGGTGGAGAGCCGTTGTTACAGCAGGATTTCGTGACGGCGATCTTCAAAGCTTGCAAGGCAATAGGCGTTCATACGGCGCTTGATACATCCGGCTTTTCGGTAACGCCGGTTCGCGATGAGTTGCTGGCCGTCACGGATCTTGTGCTTCTTGATATAAAATCTTTTAACCCCGAAACCTATCGCCGCGTCACGAGTCAGGGGCTTGAGCCGACGCTTGGTTTCGCGCGCCGCCTTGCGGCGATGGGCAAGCCCATGTGGGTTCGCTGTGTCATTGTGCCGGACCTGACCGACAAGCTGGAAGACCTTGCGGTGCTTGCCGATTTCCTCAAGGGACTCGGGAACGTTGAAAAGGTTGAAGTTTTGCCTTTTCACAAGATGGGCGAAGCCAAATGGAAGGAGCTTGGCCTTCCTTATGAATTGGCGGAAACCCAGCCTCCTTCGGCTGAGCTTATGAAAACAATTCGAGCTCTTTTTATGGAGCAGGGCTTGGCTGTTGTTTGAAAGGCGTTTGTATTCAGTGGGATAAGCCTTGTTTGGCGAAAGTATTGTTTGGGAAGAAATAACCCCAGGTTTCTGATATATTGTCTGTCATTCAAACCTTAAGATTTTACATAAAAAAGGGTAAGGAATATGAGCACAGTTTTGCCAATCACAAGAAGTAACCCGGCGATGGAGGTCATAACTCGTCGGGCAGGGTTTATTCAGTCCACGCTCGACGGAAATTTATCGCGTGTCGCTATCGACCAGAAATTCGCAACATTGTTGTGGGAAGAAGCTCATGCCGGTCTTTTTGATCGGGCTAAGGTTTCGGCGCGCCACGATACGCTTAATGCGTTGATGGATTTGCATGCCGAAGCTTTAAGGCGGAACGGACATTCTGTCGCAAAACGGCCACAGAATAGGCCGGGCACAGCTTTTCAGGTCCCTGAAGAGCACTATAGATATTAATCCACCTGTCTAAGCGCCTCGTTTAAAAAGATCCGGATTTTTTCCGGATCTTTTTTTG
>CAYZXV010000205.1:0-2645 GCA_964482525.1 uncultured Rhodospirillaceae bacterium
CAACCAACGCGGGGTCGAACGCGCCCAAAACGAATAGGGCCACAAGAAACGTCACCCCCGAGGCGCCAAGCGCAATGCGCCGCGCCAGATCGTCAGCCCGCGCGGGCGTCATGTCCGGACGGATCCGTAGCACCCACGGCAACGCCACAAGCACCACCACGCCAACGAGCGGCAGGATCGTCAGTAAGGATAGAAGATACTGGGTCATCCCCTCACCATCCTTTCCGCAGGAGCGCCCACAGCGCCAAAATGACAAGGCCGATCAGGAGGACCAGCGCATAATGATCAACAAAGCCCGTTTGTGTTTTGCGCACGCGCTCGCCCGTCTTCTGCGCAACAAGAGCCGCGCCATCGGGCCCAAAGCGGTCAATCACGCCTTCGTCCACCTTACGCCACAGCAACGCACCGATTTTTGGCAGAGGCCGGGTGAAGATAAAGTCATAGGCCTCATCGAAATAGTATTTCTTGGCAATAATCCGATATGCCAATCCCATCTTCTGAACTATCTCCGCGACCAAATGGCTACGGCGTAGATACAAGAACAACGCAAGCCCCAGCCCCATAAGCGCCATGCCAAACGGCGCGAGTTTCGCAAGTTCTGGCACGTCGTGTGCGCCCTCGCCGCCACGCACCAAAATCGCGCTGCGCCAGAACGCACCATCGGCCGCGCTTGCAAACCAAGCATGGCCGACGGCTCCGGCAAACACCGCGCCGAGCCCAAGCAGCACAAGCGGGATCATCATCATGGGCGGCGACTCGTGCGCATGTTTATGCGCATGGTCGTCGACACGCGCCTTGCCGTGGAAGGTCAGGACAATCAAGCGCGCCGAATAAAACGCGGTCATAAACGCAGCCAAAAGCCCCAAAGCATAGGCCGTCATCCCCTGCCACGAGCCATGGGCATAGGCGGCCTCTAACACCATATCTTTCGAATAGGCCCCGGCAAAGCCGAATACGCCCTCGATCCCCACGCCAGCCAGCGAGAGTGACCCGATCCACATAAGCGCATAGGTCCATGGAAGCTTGCGGCGCAGGCCGCCCATCTTGCGCATATCCTGCTCGCCTGCCAGCGCGTGAATAACGCTCCCCGCCGCGAGGAAAAGCAGCGCCTTGAAAAACGCATGAGTGGCGAGGTGAAAGATCGACGCGCCATAGGCCGACACACCCGCCGCAAAGAACATATAGCCCAGCTGGCTCATGGTCGAATAGGCGATCACGCGTTTGATGTCATATTGGGTCAGGCCAATGCTTGCCGCAACGACCGCCGTGACCGCACCGACGATGGTCACGACTGCAAGCCCGTCCGGGGCATATTCAAACAGAGGCGAGAGCCGCGCGAGCATAAAGACACCCGCCGTGACCATGGTTGCGGCATGGATCAGGGCAGAGACTGGCGTGGGCCCTTCCATCGCATCGGGCAGCCAGGTATGAAGGCCAAGCTGGGCCGATTTGCCCATCGCGCCCACAAAAAAGAGCAGCGCAATCACGCTCAAGGTTGGCAGCGCCCAACCCATGATATATGTTTTATTATCAACCAATTGTGGGGCGGTCTTAAAAATGGTGTCGAAGTCCACTGCCCCGGTGAGCTGCACACACGCGAGAATGCCGAGCAAGAACCCAAAATCGCCGATCCGGTTCACCCAAAAAGCCTTCATCGCGGCGGCGCGGGCACTCGGTTTCTCATACCAAAACCCGATGAGCAGGTACGAGGCAAGCCCGACCCCCTCCCATCCAAAGAACATCTGAAGGAGGTTATCGGCGCTCACCAGCATCAACATAACAAAGGTGAAGAGCGAGAGGTACGCCATAAAGCGCGGCACGCCCTTGTCGTGTTTCATATACCCAACCGCATAAATGTGGACGAGCGCCGAAACCGACGTGACAACCAGCATCATGATGGCCGAAAGCGTATCGATCCGCACCGCCCAATTGGCAATAATGGACCCAGACTCGATCCACCGCGCAAGAACATGCGTGCGCGCGCCCTCGCCAAACGCCGCGCTATGAAACACAAACACGGCTAAAAGGGCCGCCAGCGTGAGCGCGGAACAAGTCAAAAGCTGGGCCCCACGATCGCCAAGCCGCTTGCCGCCAAAGCCCGCCCCTATCGCCGCAAGAAACGGCAGGGCGACCACGGCAACATCGATGAAAGCTGTTAAACTCATGAGGCCCCCTACTCCTTAATCGCCGCCAGATCAGTGAGCGCGAGCGATCCGCGATGGCGGAAAGCCACGACCATAATGGCAAGCCCGATTGCGGACTCTGCCGCCGCGACGGTCAAAACGAACATCGCGAACGCCTGCCCCGCAAGGTTGCCGCCGAAATGCGAAAACGCCACAAGGTTGATATTGACGGCGAGCAGCATCACCTCGATCGCCATCAACAAAACGATCACATTACGACGATTGAGCACGACGCCAAGCGCGCCGATCAAGAACAACGCGCCCGACAACGCCAAATAATGCCCCAGCGTGATGGTGAACATTGCGGTCATTTGCTGCCTCCGGCCCAATTAATCCCTACGTCATTCCGGAGCCATTTTCTTTTCGTCGAACGAAGAGAGACGAAAGAAAATGGAATCCGGAATCCCATTTGTTTTCACCCGCAGAACCAAATGGGATTCCGGGTTCGCGCTTCGCGCGCCC
>CAYZXV010000205.1:2655-2956 GCA_964482525.1 uncultured Rhodospirillaceae bacterium
GGAATCCCATCTGTTTTCCAGCGTCAACCAAATGGGATTCCGCATCTTCGCGCACGGCTATCTCCGCGCGCTTCGTGCGGAATGACCGGTGAATTATGTTCTGAGTCTCTTCCCCTCTCACAGCGCCCCCTTTCCGGGCGGCACGTCCCGAAGCTCCACACCATCCTCGCGGCGGCGCAAGGTTTGCGCCTGCGCATCCTGCCGCTTGATGGGCCGATCACGACGCAGGGTCAAAACAATCGCCCCCACCATGGCGACCATCAAAACGCCCCCCGCTGCCTGAAATGCCAAGAAATAGTCG
>CAYZXV010000206.1:0-2938 GCA_964482525.1 uncultured Rhodospirillaceae bacterium
AAAACAAATCGCTACGACGATCAAGGCTTTCAAACCCATCGAGGCCTATCTGCAACAAAAGAAGAAGCTGGCGGACGCCTTTACCGCGCTGGATGCCAAGGTCGCGAAAACGGAGGAAGACCACAGGGCCTTCATGCAGAAAGCTGGCGCACGCGAAGCTCAACGTTTGCTTGGCGAAGCCAATGACGCCGATGCCTCGTCCCTTGACGCAGGCATGCTTGAAATCCGCGACCAGCGCGACAGGCTGGAGGCGGCACGTCAAGCACTCAGCCTTCAACAGGATGCGTTGTCTAAACAAAGCGCAAGTCTTTTCAATCAGGCGTCGCAATCATTGTCCACGTTGGCAGGAGTCGTTGAAGCAGACCTGAACGAAGAACTGCGTCAAGCGGCCTTGCAGGTTTCGTCCATCGTCAACAAGCTGTACGCTTTCTCGACGGCGACACATTTCGGGCGCACAAACAACGGCATCATGGACATCAAAATACCGTCGATTGTGGACGGCAGCAGCCTGTTCCAACGTCCTGCGCGGTATCATCCCCTGCAAAACACTTTGCTCGATGCGAATTGGGAAAAAGACGCCGAGGCCAAAGCACTGCATGACAAGCTTGAGGCCGTTGGTTCCATGTTCAAGATCTTAGATCGCGAAGGCCGTGAGCGTGACTACACCGCCCAACGCCTTGAACGGGAGCGCAACGCAGCCGTACAACGGGCCACCGCGTAACGCCGAGAATTTCTTGGGTCCTTCCCGCCCGAAACCCTATACGGGCGGGCAAGGCCCGGGACTTCGCTAGCGCCAGCCCCGCAAAACGGGTTACATCTGGTTACATTGGTTACAACACAGGCGCCGTTTGCAATCATTATAGGATTGGAAATCTGCATTATTCGCAAAGGAATTGCTGCTTATGAAGTTGATAATAAACGCAGAAATAGCGTTCATGGTGACATAAAAAGGAGGACGCCATGACGGACTTCAATCCATTACAGACAGAAAACGAAAGCTTTGGGTTTTGGGGGACGAGCATTGCGAACGGCTATGACGCACCGATGGCATGGGATGCCGTCAGCCGCGTTCTGGCCGAGGCCTTGAGCCTGACGCCCGAAGAAATCCGCGATCTTTTGGATGCGCGGTTCGGCAGACATCTTTCGGATGATCTGAGCTTCATCAAAGTCGGGCCGACAAACGAGCAAGCCATCACCGATCACATCAAGATGCGGATCGCGGATAGAAAATGGCGCGGGTACATCGAGCGGGCCGTTCGTGAGATAAAGAAGGCATCCTGAAAACAAAGCTATCCTTTTGAGCGCGATATTCTAAACGCTTTGATTTTTGAAAATTCAGTCTCATCGAGAACTTTCATTACCAAGAAATCAATCCACGCTTGGGAATAGGTGTAATCATTGTGGGCTATGTGATAAATGCAATAATCCTTATTGGTGTTTTCTGGCTGCTTGCCCCCATTTGAGGGGCGGATGCAATAAAAGTACATCGCTTGGGTGTGGTTATGGGCGTTGAATGCTTTTTTTGTTTTCTTTGCTACTTCCTTCCAAACATGGTGTGGTTTGAACGGATATAGCTCATCCGAAGTTTTATGCTTCTCAAGGACGTAATGTATTTCTTTCCCCTCGGCAGAATCCGGACGGACAAACTGTATGTGTGCCTTGCTTTTTGCTGCGCTTTGTAACGTATAAACGACCTTTAGTTGATACTCTGTGTCTTGTTTTTCGGCATCCGATAGGCGGCCTTCAAGTTTTGCATCGATAGCCTCCAGTCCCGGCGTGAGGTCATATTTATGGATGGTCTCAATTTGTTCAAAATTGAGACGAGAGAACTGTAACGCAAGCGATAAGTCGTGTTGCAGCGAGACTTTTACTCCGAACAAATCACATAACGCTTTGTCAAAGTTTAGGCAGCACGCTTGAAACAGGCCATAAAACTTTTGGCCGCCTTTACGTAACAGCTTGTGTTCGACATCATTGCGAATATCAATCATGGCGGCGATATTGTTTTTAATTCCCTTAGAAAGAGGAAAGTCCGTCCGCTCGACCATCTGGCTCAACAAAAGAGAGCGCCCGTCCTTGCCGACAATTTCTACTTTCTTTTTACTGCTGTAAAATTCGTGAAGCAAATATGTCCATGCAACACAGGCAAGAACAGCAAAAATCTCCGTCTTAAAAATAAGCGCAGGACTGTTGAAGACCTGTACGGCAAGGATCATTGCTTCACGGGCACGAATAAGCCGTTCATCATCATAGTGATTAAGTCCAGTTCTTGGGTCATAGGACTGCTTTTTCTGCACAAAGAACGACACATCATCATCGCTTGCAGGTTCGATAGCATTGTTGCCTTTGACCTCAGTTATTCTGGCGCTATTAACGGTAGCGGCACGCCCTTTGTTTAGCAAATCCTGAATGTCTTGATTGCGCATCTTTCTTGCCAGAAGAGCTTTGACGATCCGTTGTTCTTCCTTTGTTAAGGAGCCTTCGCGTTTGTGGATTGCCATGGGTTACTTCGCCTTTTTCTGTGCATCGCGCGTGGCGGATTCGATGACGGCGATTTCGTCGACCCGTTTGAATATTTCGATGACGGTTTTAATGTCGAAGGTCATGGAGTGGCAACGCTATGTTAGTAGTTGAACAAAGATATCGTTCAGATATCGGTCTATGTCCTTGCGATTACCTGCTGATATTAGGCCTAGCATGTAGACGAGATGCTCGTCACCTAGAGGCAAAATAAAACCCCGCCCATCTCGCGCTGTATCTTTGCAGCGCTGCAGAAGTAAGTCGTAGTTAGTTGTGTTTCTGTAAACCAGTAAGCCAAACCGCCCGCGATTTGTGCTAAAACGTCCCGAGATCTGATCCAATTCTGGGTTTTTCGGATCTTTCGAATAATTTTTGCACTCGACCATGACTTCGTTGGATGAAATGTTGTGCGCGGTAT
>CAYZXV010000207.1:0-2642 GCA_964482525.1 uncultured Rhodospirillaceae bacterium
TGCTGAGTGGTAAAGTGCAAATCAGGTCAATCATGCTCAAGAATAGGGGTGAGTTTAGGGTAATTTACCCATCTTTCTTTGCGATGGTTGTTGGGACTTTCTCCCGGGGCGTTGTGATCCCAAAAGTGAAATAACCGAATAAATCAGGCTGGTTCTGCGTTTGTTGGACCGGTTGGCGGACCCAAACGTCGTTACGGATTAAACGGCCTGCCGCAAAATCTTTGATGGGTTCGTAAAACAAATGCTCGCGACATTTATCTAGCGTATCATGCGCTGCCGTGGGGACCGAGAGCTGAAGATAATTCGCTGGAACGTCGGCATCACCAGCAAAGGAAAAACCGCGCGGGAGAAGCCCTTTCATAACCTCAAATGTGCCTGAAATACTGGAAGAGGTGTTATCGGGAAGGCATGACGTAAAAAAAGCCGATGGATCGCGCGCGGCGCGTGCTTTTTCAAGGGAAGCGAGCGCGATGGGATGATCGGTAAAATACTGTGTGCCCAAGGCTTGAATGTCATCAAGGAAACCGAGGGCCTGATCGTCAGCGAGGTCAGGCGTATATTCCTCAATCAGGAACTGCAGGGCCTCGTCGGGATTCTCATAGGCTTTATAGCGACAGCAAAAGAGTCCGCTGGGCTTAAGGCGGCTTTCAGCCAGGGCATAGATTGCATCAGTTTCTAGAGGTTTCCGATGCGTTTGGATGTCGCATAAATAGTCGAGACCTGCAGGAATCTGGTCTGCGCTGTTGACAAAAGCAATGTTGCCGACATGGCTTGCGGCTACCATCTTTTTCGCTTTGGCGTGGGCTTCAGTGTCTTGGATAAGGCCGTAAAAGGAACAAGACGGGTTGCTTGCGGCCAGACACAAAAGGTCGAATGGATCAAAATCGCCCGTTTGCGCGAAGATGGCTGACCCTTCGGGTTTGCGGGGCAGGACGCCACGCAAAGCCGCGACATAGCTTAAACGCACGGGTGAGAGGTCAAAAGAAAGATCGGGCGTAGAAAACATGGCTGCAAAAACTTTCTGTCAGAGGAAATCGAGAATCGTCAGGTTGATCATATTGGAAACCGAAGAGTATGATGCCTGAAGCTGGGCTTGTAACGTGGTGATTTTAACAGCGACTTCGTTCAGGTCAACGGATTCAATATTGTCAATCTGGGTTGTAAGGCTTTCGACCTTGGCTTGAATGTTGCTTTTGGTGATGTTCAAGGTTCCATAAGCGTTGGTCGAGTCGGTATGGGTGGCGCGTACATTGGCGAGCCCATCGGATAAAAGGTCGCGCGCAATGTCCATATAGGCTTCATAATTTGCCGGATCTTGGGTCGCGGCATAAGCCCAGCGCATACCCATGATGACCTGTTGAAAGCCTTCTTCATTGCTGTTGATGCCATAGGTCAGCTTTTTGGTCGTGTCGATAGTAACCTGTTCATTGACGTTGGCAGCAGGAACAAGGGCCGCGGGGTCTAGGGGGTCATAGTCTGTGTCATAGGCGGGTACAGTGTTTCCGGTCGCCAAATAGGGGGCGACTTCGGTGGGGGGAACGGGCAGGGCGGTAATGTCACCCACCGGGGCCTGATCATAGCGTGTGCCTGAGTAAATGAAACGCTCGCCAACCTGCTGATTCAGGAAGTACGCCATTTGATCCATGTAGCCCTCGATGCGACTGGCGAGTGCGGCATTGGTGTCGACGTTATAGGTCCCGCCGCTTGCGACGGAATTAATGGCTTGGGCCACGACATCTTCGATGCCGTCGAGCGTGCTTTCATAAACGTCCATACGCGGGGTGATGGCAGAAATAACGTCCAAAAACCCCTTTTGCTGATCGATTGCGCTGTTGAAGTCCAGAAGTTTTTGCGCGTTTGCGGTCGAATATTCGGCAAGGTTTAAAGAATATTTGCCCGTCGTCAGCTGCTGAGAAAGGCGAGAGAGCAACGCCTGGCTAGAGCTGAGGTTTCTTGTGCTCGACAGCTTCATGCCAAGGGTGCTTATGAAATCGGGCATTGATAGCTCCTTAAAAGAGGTTAGAGCAGACGCTCAAGAGTCCCAAAAAGTTCCTGAATCACCGACATGGCATGTGCCGACGCCGCATAGGAGTTTTGAAATGTCACAAGGTTCACAAGCTCGGTGTCCACATTAACGGCCGTTTGGTTTGAGTATTTCTGTTGCAAGTAATCCTTGGTGTTTTCCGCCGTTGTTTGCAGCGTGGCGACATTATTCGCGGCTTGTTGAAAGGCTGTGAGGCTTGAGGTCAGAAGCGAAGTGTAATTGACGTTCGTCAGGGTAAGTCCATCAGCCGAAAAGGCGCGTGTTGCATCCATGAGGGCATCGACAATTGCCGAGGCTGCGCCAGTCTTGACGGTCGAGGTTCCATTTAACAGATTTGCATTTACAGATATATTTGTGCGGTCTGTCCCGGTAAAGAAGCTTGCAGCTAATTCTCCAGCGCCTGTGGCCGCTGAATCATAGGCCGTGGCAAATGTATCTTCCCCGGATGTTGCTGTTGTGACGGTGTTGAGGAACGCATCGGCGACTTCGTCAAGCTGACTGCGCAGTTTCTGGATGATATTGACCGCGGGGTCTGTGCTGACTGGTGAGGCAGAGGCTCGAAACTACGGCAAATTCACAATCAGCCCACTGGAGGGAG
>CAYZXV010000207.1:2652-2924 GCA_964482525.1 uncultured Rhodospirillaceae bacterium
AAGAGCCCCGCCGCCAAGCGCCTCGTTGAGCGAGAGCCCGGGATTTGCATTTGACGATACGGTGACCCCGTCATAGGAAAAGGACCTTGCCGATCCGCCGTCGACAAGCTGATATCCTGTTGCTGAATAGACAGCGATTTGGCCATACCCACGCTCTAGTATAGTCACGCTCGTAATTTCCGCGACTTTAAGAACAAGGCTGTCTCGTTTGTCTTGTAAATCGCCGATGGATAATCTGGAATTATAGGCTTGAGAGATCTTTGAGTTCAGAT
>CAYZXV010000208.1:0-2915 GCA_964482525.1 uncultured Rhodospirillaceae bacterium
AAAATGCGGAATCCGAAACCCGCGAAGAGCGCGAAGGCAGCGACCTGATCGAAAAGTTGGTCGGTATCAATCGCGTGGCCAAGGTTGTCAAGGGCGGTAAACGCTTTGCGATGGCCGCTCTGGTTGTCATCGGCGACGGCAAGGGCCGCGTCGGTATCGGCACGGGCAAGGCTCGCGAAGTTCCGGAAGCGATCCGCAAGGCTACGGAAGCCGCCAAGCGCAAGATGCGTCGCATTCCGCTGCGTGAAGGCCGCACGCTGCATCATGATGTGCATGGAGTCTATGGCGCGGGTCGCGTTGTTCTCCGCGCCGCACCGGCCGGTACCGGTATCATCGCTGGTGGTCCGATGCGCGCCGTGTTCGAAGCTTTGGGCGTACAAGATATTGTCGCGAAGTCGGTTGGCACATCGAACCCACACAACATGATCAAGGCGACGTTCAACGCGCTGGATCAGGTCGTGAGCCCCCGTACGGTGGCCATGCGTCGTGGCAAGAAGGTCAGCGAAATTCTGGGCCGCAAGGGCACCGAATACGCCGATGCCAAGGACGGCAAGGAAGCCAAGGGCGACGCGAAGTAAGCGAAGCAGCATTTAAGGAAACGTTACGGACAGGTGGTTGATATGACCGAAAAGAAGACAGCTCAGAAAAAGGCGAAAGCCGCAGGGACCATCACGGTCGTTCAGTATGCGAGCGTCCATGGCGCAAAGCCCGGCATGAAGGAAACCGTTGTGGGTCTCGGCCTTGGCCGTATTGGCGCTCGCCGCGAACTTCAGGATACGCCTGCCGTGCGTGGTATGGTGCGCAAGACGCGTCATATTGTCCGCATCGAAGGCGAAAAGGCCTGAGTGAACATTTACGAAAAGAAGGAAACGGTATCATGAAATTGAACGATCTGCGCGACAATCCCGGCGCCCGTAAGAAGAGAATGACGGTTGGACGCGGCATCGGTTCCGGCAAGGGTAAGACCTGCGGCCGTGGCGTGAAGGGTCAGAAGGCCCGCACCGGCGTGTCGATCAAGGGCTTTGAAGGCGGTCAGATGCCGCTTGCTCGTCGTATGCCAAAGCGCGGTTTTAAGACCATGTTCCCCAAATTCTATGCGGAGCTGAACCTTGGCCGCCTGCAGCAGGCGATTGAAGATGGCCGTATCGATGCGAAGGCCCCGATCACCGAAGACATGCTCCTTGAAAAGGGCGTTGTTTCGCGCGCGATTGATGGCGTTCGCTTGCTCGGTAAGGGCGAAATCAAGGTCAAGGTTGACATCACAGTCTCTGGCGCGACGGCATCGGCCATCGCTGCTGTTCAAAAGGCTGGCGGCAAGGTCACCGTTCTTGAAGCTGCGGAAGAAGAGGCTGCGTAAGCGTCCTTTTATAACGCATTGTTTCTAAATAAAAAAACCCGCTCAATCCCGGCGGGTTTTTTATTGGCAAAAATTGCTTTCAGGGCCGGTAATCCATTATGATGCGGTATAGGCCTTTATTTACGAGGAACATTAAAATGAAACGTATTGTTGCTGAAGATTTGACGCTTGCTGAATTAGTGCCTCAAGAAAACAACCTGATCCATGCCTTTGAGAGCGTTTGGGCTTATCAAAAAAGTCCTAAAACGGAAGAGGAAGATAATTTATTCCATATCGCTCTTATAAGCCTTTTCGACCATCTCCAAGACGATACGGCAACCGCTGCGACGTTTGGCCTTGGTTGCCTTTTTGAGGAACAGGGGAAGAAGAAGGATCTTGAGGAATCTTGGCACAGGGCTGCCGATCAATATGAACGCTGTGCCGCCAGTGATAGCCCGTTTGCGCCGCTTGCGGCCCTTAAACTTTCCGATTGTTATCGGTCCGGCAAAGGGCGAGAGCAGAACCTCGTCAAAGCATTTGAAACGCTGTATGCGGCTGACAGGAAAGGGCCGCCCCATGCGGAGGTTAAGTTCCATCTGATGGCCTATCATTATACGGGTACCGGGACGACCGCTTCGCCTGATGCCGCTGAGATTTATGGCTATGCCGCCCTTGAACTCGCGCAGAAGGACGCCGCACGCCTGAAAAAAAGTCCCGAAACCTTGCTGGATATGCTCAATCCGACCCCGCCGGAAACGCTCGTGAAATATACGACGGACTGGCTTGCTATAATTGGAAGAACGTCACGACCCAAGGCAGAGATGAATTAGAGTGCATGGGTCCGTGGATGATTACGGAGCACTTGCCGTTTTTGGCCGGAAAGGAATGACATTGCCAGCCTGCATGCGGGATCTAGGCTCTGTAGGTTCCGGGAGCCGTTGGTCAAGGTCACTTGCCATATCGATCATGCGGCTGAGTGTGTCGGCGTTTGTGATATGGTATCCAATTTTATCCAGAATCTCAGCGTTGCGAATAACCTCGGCCGCTTCATGAGCTAGCATAGGGTGATCGGCGAACCTTTGTACGATGTCGAGCGTGCGGTTGCCCAGTTCATCTGGCGCAAAAGGTAAAAGAATCGCCGTGGCCTTTAGGATATTTTCGGCCTCAAGCCATGCTTGTTCTTCTGTCACAATTTTTGTTTCAATCAGGCGCATAACTTGATCGGTTTTGGTGGGGGAGCCTTCGCAAAGCTTGGCAAGAACGATTAAATTGTCCATGTCCAAGTGGTCTTTGCTTATGATATCGAGCGTTGTTGAAAAAAGATTGTTGCGAATGGGATCGGCCAACAAGAGGGCGCCGGTTTTCCGTCCGTCATACTCTGCGGATAAGATTTCGTTAATGGCCTCCGTTAGGGGCCCGCCAAAATGATCGCAAACCCCACGCTCGTTCCAGGCACGGAGGCGCAGGAGGCTGGAGGCGACGTCGTTGATCCGTTTGTTGTTTGACAGGGCAATCGCGGGATAGATGGGGATGAGATAGTGGATGGCGGCCAAGTCAACTTCGTGAAAGGTAAGCGCAT
>CAYZXV010000209.1:0-2911 GCA_964482525.1 uncultured Rhodospirillaceae bacterium
TTCTTTTTTTCACGTTCTTGCTTCAGACCCATTGAAAAACGAATCACTTTTGTTCTATGGTGGCTGCACAAGAAAAGACCGTGAGCCTTTCCTGTTTGAAGCAAGAAACAAGCAGGGTTTCATGCGAAAAAATATGAAGCGGAGCGTATCAGTTTTTTTCTCTCTTTTCTGCGACAGAGAAAAGGTGGGACATAGGTTTCGTTGCACCTGAGTGTTGATTTCTTACCAAGACAGGCTGCTGGATCGATCGTATCACGCGGATGCAGCCTGACCCCGAAACTTTTTGTTGTTGAGCGAGGAATATCCATGGTGTCTCAAGCAGTCCATTCGAAGCGCAACGATGAAGCCAACGCTTTTGAAGGGGCCCAGAGAGATACGGATGATTCCAATCATTCTCTTTTGTGGTGCGCTGTATCCGATGTGCTGCGCGCAAAGTTGGGTGAAACAGTCTATCGTCGTTGGCTTGAGCCTGTTCGCGCGACCGTGCGTGACAATGTTTTGACTCTCTCTGTTCCAACCCGCTTTATGTCCGATTGGATTAAAGCTCATTACAGCGACATTATTCGTCTCCATTGGCAGCAAGTTGCAAAAGGCGGCGATGTTGAGTTTGTTGTCGCGTCTCCCTTGCTTAAGGCGCAGACGGAAGAATCCGTTGCTCCGCCAAAAGCTGTGCGTCAAGAACCATCTGTTTCTCTTGCGCCATCCCCAGATTTTTGTTTGCTGGACGAAGCTGCGCTTGATGCGCGGTTTACCTTTGAGAATTTTGTTGTTGGCAAGCCAAACGAACTTGCCTATGCAGCGGCGCGACGCGTGGCTGATGCTGAGCACCCTGTTTTCAATCCTTTGTTTCTTTACGGCGGTTCTGGGCTTGGCAAAACGCATTTGATGCATGCGATTGCCTGGCAAATCCGTAAAAACTTCCCGCAGCGGCGCGTCATTTATATGTCGGCTGAGAAGTTTATGTATCAATTCGTCCGCGCCCTTCGTTTTAAGGATACCGTTTCGTTCAAAGAGCAGTTCCGGTCTGTTGATGTACTGATGATTGACGATGTTCAGTTCATCGGTGGCAAAGACACGACGCAGGAAGAATTCTTCCATACCTTTAATGCCCTTGTTGATCGCAATCGCCAAGTGATCGTATCGGCCGATAAATCGCCGCAGGATCTGGATCGCGTGGAAGAAAGACTTCGTTCGCGCCTTGGATGGGGCCTTGTGACGGACTTGCATCCTGCAAACTACGAACTGCGCCTTGGCATTTTACATGCAAAGGCTGAGAAGCTTGGCTGTCAGGTGCCGGACAAAGTTTTGGAGTTTCTTGGCCATAAGATTACGACCAATGTGCGCGAGCTTGAAGGAGCGTTGAACCGCGTTGTCGCGCATGCTCAGCTTGTTGGTCGAACCATTTCTCTGGAAATGACGCAGGAGATTTTGGCCGATGTTCTGCGCTCATCCGAGCGGCGCATCACGATTGATGAAATTCAAAAGAAAGTTGCCGAGCATTACAACATCCGTGTGGCGGATATGCATTCAGCGCGTCGCGCTCGTGCGGTTGCGCGGCCGCGCCAGGTTGCGATGTATCTCGCGAAACAACTTACGCCGCGTAGCTTGCCCGAAATTGGCCGGAAGTTCGGTGGACGTGATCACACGACTGTGATTCATGCGGTTCGCAAGATTGAAGAGCTCGCCGCGTATGACTCGACCTTCCGTGAAGATGTCGACCTTCTGCGCCGGTTGCTTCAGGGCTAACCGCGCCGGGATTAGGTCTCTTTCCTTGCTTCCATCTTTTCATAGTGACGAAGATACCGTTCGGTAATCAGCTCCGTGCGGAAGATGATGCATACATCCGTTGTATTAAATTGATGATCAATAAACGCGCCATCCCCAATGGTGCAGCCTACGCGTAGATAGCCTTTGATTAAGGGGGGGAGGCTATTCTGTCCAGCGCGCTCATCAAGACTTACGTTATTGAACGTAATGTTCTCAAGGGCCTTTTCGGGATCAAACGCCTCTTTGGGCAGACGGTTCATATCGACATAAACGCCATCCAAGGCGCGCGCGCGTAGCTCTGGAGGCGCAAGGTGGTAGTGGTAGAGATAAGACAAGGGGATGGAGTGTTCCTCGATATTTGTGCCGTGCAGGCTGGCGCAGCCGAACATCAATTTAATGTCATACTGGAACATATAGGCGGCAAGACCTTTCCACAGAAGGTTCATAACCACGCCTGTCCGGTGTTCTTTGTCGATACAGGAGCGGCCTAGCTCTAAAATTTCGCCTTGGTAATTAATGAGGGGGGTAATGTCATATTCACTGGCTGAGTAAAAGGCACCGTTTTTCGCGGCGTGCTCTCTGCGGATCAGGCGGTAAGTCCCGACGATTTGGCTTCCAGCGGGTAGGGTATGGTCAAGGACCAGCAAGTGATCGCAGTACTGATCCATGCTGTCTGCATCGCGCTTAGAGGCGAGTGTTTCTGGCGAGGGATGGGCTCCCATTTCTTCATAAAAGACGCGATAGCGCAGGGCCTGAGCTTCGTCGACTTCGGCAGGCGTCTGGGCCAGACGAACTTCAAGTGATCCAGCCTTCAGATCGTTGGTCAGCATGGCCAGAATGGTTTGCACGAGCATAGCCGATTCCTGTCTTGTTGCGGTTCTAATTGTATAGGGCCAGAGTCCCAAGAAGGCAACCGCGCGCCACAAAAGAAAAGCGGGGCAGGGCCCCGCTTTTCGAAATTATATAAGCATTGTCGTGCTATTAGGCGGCTTTACGACCAGCCCGTTGGCCTGTACCAAGGCCAATTTGCTTGGCCAGCTTGCTGCGCTGCTTGGCATAGTTGGGCGCGACCATGGGATAATCAGCAGGCAGTTTCCAGCGATCACGATACTGATCGGGGGTCAGGTTATAGACCGTCTTTATG
>CAYZXV010000210.1:0-2910 GCA_964482525.1 uncultured Rhodospirillaceae bacterium
GGGGACGTTCATTGCAGCAACAGTTACCAAACTGACTTGGCTCGTTCGCGTACGGAAATGGGCACTTTCGTGGTGCAGGGAAATCGTTGTGGCGATTATTGTAACATTGATTTGTGGCTGGTTAATAAAAGCCCTAGCACTATAACTTGGACAAGAGAAAGCAATGACCAAAAAGCAAAAACTGGAATTGATGTTTCTCGGCAGTACTGTATTGGTAGGGGGGCGTGTTACAATAACGCCCCCTCGTTCCGGCCTCCGCGCCGTACCCGCTGGCTCGCGCCATCGGGGCCCCGTCGCGGGGCCCTAGGAGGGAATTGCTGTCGCCCAATTTCTCTAGGTATATGGCATGCCTTCGGCATAACCTTTTTATGAAAGCAGGAGGGAATTGATCAAAAACGTTCGTTCCTCGCGTTTTTGACCCTTCGGGCGCCCCCGCCTTCGGCGGGCTGCGTCCAAAACGCTCCTGAACGTCGCGTTTTGTGAACCCCCGATGGGGCTTCAGCCGCTTCGCGGCGTACCATTAAAAAAACCGGCGTAAAGCCGGTCTTTTTAATGGTGCCCCAGGAGGGACTTGAACCCCCACTCTCTTGCAAGAAACAGATTTTGAGTCTGCCGCGTCTACCAATTCCGCCACTGGGGCCTTGCGGGTGTGGGGTTTGTCGCCCCGCCCTCAGGCGAAGGGGGATCATAGCGAGCTTCCCGGATGGGTCAACGGGAATCGTAAGTTTTTTAAAAAAAGCCTAAAACGCCTTGAATCGGCACAAAAAAGCGAGCCGCGTCTGGGCGTTATCCTGCGCTTGACCCCCGCAGAATCCCGTCTCATACTTTGTGGGTCGGGCCTTTGTTTCTGCCCCAACGCTCTCCCCAAGCTTTCCTTTAAAGGAGGACAGGATGATTAAATTGGTTTCTTTTGGCCTGTGGGCCGCAATGATGGTTGCCATGACCTCCCCGGCTTTTGCCGAGGCTGAAGGTCTCCAAGAACAGCGCGAAATGGTACAAGAACGACGAGAGGCGCACAAAGAGGCTATCCAAGAAAAGCGCGAGGCACACCGCGACGCTGTCAAAGCGAAGGTTGAAGAGCATCGTGAAGCGATGAAAGAGCGCCATGAAAACGCGGTTGAGTCGCGCAAGGCGCATATTGAAACCATGAAAGAAAAACGGCAGGCCCGGCGCGAAGATCGTCGTGAGCGGATCAAAGAACGGCATGAAGAGCGACAGGACCTTCGCGAGGAGCGTCGTGAAGACCGGCAAGAGCGTCGGGATGACCGTCAAGAAGACAGGCAAGACCGTCGTGAAGATCGCCGCGAGGATAGGCAGGATCGTCGTGGAGGCCGTCAATAAAGTGTCTTATCACGACGACCGTCGTTTTTGTTGAATCTAATCAACATCAAATAAAAGGGGGCCATTTGGCCCCCTTTGTTTTTTGCGCGGGACCTATCCAAGGATATGAAGGCCGCCATCGATATACAGCGTTTCGCCAGTGATCAGCTTTGCGGCATCGGTGGCGAGCAAGGCGGTTGCTTGACCTACATCTTCGATGGAGACAAGGCGCTGCATCGGGGCGCGTTCGGCGGCCTTGTTCATGAGTTCGTCGAAGCGATCGATGCCGCTGGCCGCGCGTGTCTTAATCGGCCCCGGCGAGATCGCGTGGACCCGAATGTTTTTATTGCCAAGCTCAAAGGCCAGATAACGGACCGAGGCTTCAAGCGCAGCCTTGACCGGGCCCATCAGGTTGTAATGTTCCACGACTTTTTCCGCGCCGTAATAGCTCATGGCAAACAGAGTTCCGCCTTGGGTCATCAGCGGCTCGGCGAGCTTTGCGGTGCGGATGAACGAATGGCAGGAAACATCCATTGCCATTTGGAACCCTTCGCGTGAGCAATCGACGACACGGCCATGCAGATCTTCGCGCGGGGCGAAGGCAATGGAATGAAGCACAAAATCCAAATGGCCCCAACGATCGCGGACTTGATCAAATACGGATTCAAGTTGCCCTTCTTCGCGCACATCGCAGGGCAGGAATATCTCGGCCCCTAACTTGTTTGCTAAAGGCTCGACATGCGGTTTGGCTTTTTCGTTGAGGTAAGTCACGGCCAAATCCGCGCCAAAGCGGCGAAACGCCGCCGCGCAACCCCATGCGATTGATTGATCGTTGGCGATGCCGATGATGAGGCCTTTTTTAAAGGCCAGCGGGGTCATCATGCCGGGGGTTATAACTGTCATGGTGTTTTCCTTTCTTGGGGTGATGGCGTAGATTGACCCTCTTTGGGAGCCAAAAGATCTGCGGGTTGGACCTGTCGCAACAGAACAATACTGATGCGACGATTGCGGGAATCCTTAGGGTCTTCTTTGACAAACGGTTCCTTGTCGGCCATGCCGACGATACGGGCGATGCGATCCAGCGGCACGCCGCCAGCGACAAGTTCCGTGCGGCTGACATTCGCGCGATCGGTGGAGAGATCCCAATTATCGCGGCGCGAATTGTCGGGGAATGGCGTGCTGTCCGTGTGGCCAGAGACGGATATTTTGTTGGGCAATTTTGAGATGACGCGTCCGACAAGGCGCAGAAGATCTCGTCCCTTTTCGTATGGATTGGATGAGCCGGACGGGAAGAGAGAAAACCGATCCTTGTCGATGATTTGGATGCGAAGACCCTCAGGTGTGCGGTCAATGACCAGATGATCGGCCAGCTCCTTCATGCCGGGGATTTGCATCAGCGTATCCTTTAGCATTTCCTCGGTCGATTTGAATTTTTCCTCTTCGCTTTTCATAGCTTCGGCAAGAGCAGCCGCATCTTTTGTGACCATCTCGTGATAGATCTCTTCCGCCTTCTTGGGGGGAGGGACATCACTGCGTCCCTCGTGTCCGTCGTCAAAAGTCTTTTGTTGATCGTCGCGGATATCCTCCTCG
>CAYZXV010000211.1:0-2899 GCA_964482525.1 uncultured Rhodospirillaceae bacterium
CACCTAATTTGCCTACATGCGATTAATGGTGTTTTTTTAAATAAACAAACGGCAATGAATAGGTTGCCTTTGTTTGAGGTTTTGACGTTACGTGCGATAGGAACCTTGTTTCCGGCGGCAGATAATGTTGATTGCGCCATGGCTCATGCACATGCGGTTCGTATATTTGCGCCAAACCCCACACACGCAAACCCGCCAGCAGAGCAAGTTATGTCGAATGTCATAGCCTATTTGCATTCGGAAGAATGTTTTGTCAGGCGTGAGACTTTGTATCCGAAAAAGGGACGGTCTTTTTTTGGAAAAGGCCGTTTCGACATGAGCATGGTGTATGCAGCGCATTAGGCATCATGATCAAGGGGTGTAAGTTCAGCTCTTGTTACGGTTGTACCAGATTCGCCCTGTCTTGGTTTTTTGCAATCTATTGACATTATTATGTTTCTATTATGATTCAAAAAAACGCTTGATCATATCAGATCAATGTATTCAACTGACCGAGTTGTAGTTATTTAACTAGCTGTTGTCATGCCAGTGTGTGCTGCTCTTTGTGACTCACCTTAGCTTGACTGTCGAAAGGATGTCGCCGACATGACGACGCCAGATAGTAAAAAACGAGACCAAACGTCAGCCGTTTCGTCAGAGGCAGTCCAGACGGATCATGACCTTTGCTTTGCCCAATTTCAGAACAGCTCCGTTGTCATGCTGGTTGTTGAACCGGAAACGGGGACCATTATGAATGCGAATGATACGGCGGTCGCCTATTATGGGTATGCGCGAGATGTCCTGATTGGTATGAAAATATACAATATCAATGTGACCCTTCCGCCCGAAGGTGTGTTGGGCATCATGGATAAGGTTTCTTCAAGAACAGGCGGTAAATTCGATTTTAAACATAAACTGGCCAATGGCGAAATTCGCGATGTGAAGGCGTTCAGCAGTCGCATTTCCTTCAAGGGCAAAACGGTCCTGCATTCGATTATTTATGATGTCACTGAGCAAGTGAAAATGGAACGCGCCTTGCGGGAAAGTGAGGAGCGCTACCGACAACTTGTTGACAACGCTCTCTCTGGCGTTGCGATGCACGAAATCGTGTTGGATGAAAACGGTGCCCCGATTGATTATGTTTTCTTGAGTGTCAATCCTGCGTTTGAAAAGCTGACAGGCCTAAAAGCCGAGGATGTTGTTGGCCGTCGCGTGACAGAAGTTTTGCCTGGAATTGAAGAAAGCCTGTTTATCGATATATACGGGCGTGTGGCCTTAAGTGGGAAAGCCATCTCCTTTGACTATTATGGCAAAGAACTGAAACGCCATTATCATATCCATGCTTACCGTTTTTCAGAAAAGCGGTTTGCTACCGTTTTCACCGATACAACTGAACAGCAGCGTGTTGAACGGAAACTCCGTGAAAAAGAAACGTTTCAAAACATCTTGCTCGAAGCGATCCCAGTTCCCGTCTTTCTGATGAACAGGGAGTGCCGCTTTTTGTTCGTAAACAAGGCGCTTGAAAAACTATATTGGAAAGATAGTGCCGATTTGATCGGTAAAAAACCCTGCGACATTAATCCGATCGAGATGACCTCCATTGTGTGTGAACATAATGAACAGTTGTTTATGAAGGGTGGGAGCGCAGATTATTACGCGCAGGTCCAAGACGGCTTGGGCATCGTTCACGATGTCATCTATCACACGGTTGCGGTGCAGGAAAAGGATGGGGGTCTGGTCACAGGGATCCTTGGCACCATTTTGGATGTGACCGAGCAAACTCGAGATAAAAAAAGCGGTGAGGTTCCTGCCTGTGTTAGGGAGGAATCTCAAGCCGCTGCTGCGAAGAGGCGCACCAAGACATGCGCCACACGCAAAGGGTCTTGATTGTTAAGACCCGCTTGATCCAAGGAAAGACAACGGACGCAAATATGTGTAAATTATAGCGATTCGTGTTTACCCCCTTGGAAGCCTTGTTATGAATACCCCGCCGCTTATTGTTCCTTCGCCTGTTCCGCCCGGCGGGACGGTCGCGATTATTTCACCCTCTCGCTGGGCCGAGGCGCGCCATTTTGAGGCGCTTCAATCCGGGCTTGAGGCGCAGGGCTATCGTGTTGTCATTCATCCTCAAAACAAGCTTCGCGATGGCATTCATGCTGGGAGCGAAAAGGACCGCGCGGCTGCAATCAGCGAGGTTTTTGCTGACCCTTCTGTGCACGCCATTATGTGTTCGCGGGGCGGGTCTGGCGCAAATCTTATGCTTGATCTTATTGATTATGATCTGATCCGCAATAATCCGAAGATGTTGATAGGTTTCTCGGATGCGACCACCCTTCTTAATGCGATAGCGGACAGATCGGGTTTGATGACTTTTCATGGGCCTATGGGGTGGAATTTTCTTCCAGAAGTTGACGACCCCCGTACACGTGCCGACTTGTTCGCCATGATGTGTGGTCAGGGGTGGGGGGTAACGAAACCCCTTACAGGCGCCCAAACCCTGCGCGAAGGTCGGGCCGAAGGGCGGCTTGTGGGGGGGAATTTGGCGCTCTTGCGCCTTATGATCGGAACGCCGTTTGACTGGAGTGCCGAAGGCTGTGTGCTGTTCCTTGAAGAAATTGGCGAGCCGCTTTATAAAATTGAGCGAGGTCTTGCGCATTTACGGATGGCTGGACGATTCACGGGCGTTAAAGCCGTGATCATAGGCGAGATGATTGATATTCTTGATGAAAAACCGGACCTCGACCCCGCCGAGCATACCGTGTACGGTCGAAGTCTGCGTGAGATCCTCTTGCGTCAGTTCCCGGATGGTATCCCCCTTGTGATGAACGCCCCATGTGGCCATGGACGGTATTTGATGACGTTTCCGATTGGCGCGAGGGCTTTGGTCGAGATTTCGAAAGAAAAGAGTGAAATGAGCGTA
>CAYZXV010000212.1:0-2893 GCA_964482525.1 uncultured Rhodospirillaceae bacterium
GCATATGTTGCGTGATGACTATCGGCATTCTCAGGCCGTTGCCAATATCTTTAATAACCTTAAAGAGCGCCTGCGGTCCACCCGTAGAACTGCCAATGGCGAGAATTTGAGGACGATTGATTGCATCTTTGCGTAAAACGATATCCCGTTTTGATCCAGGCCCAAACGACAGGGGTGGACGGGCCCTATCAGCTGGAACAGCTGCCGTTGCTGGTTGTTTTTGCTCAACAACTTGGTGTGGAGTCGCTTTTGGCTTTTCTTTACCCAACTGAATGATGGGTGGCAGCGGGCGCTTAGATATACGAACGCCAGTCCGGCGTGCCAAGGCGCCAAGAGCCCTCACCTTTTCCACCAACTCGTGGCGGAATTCTTCGGCAGCGTTAACTTCGTGACCCGTGGATGGCTTCGCAATGTAATCTGTTGCGCCGAGAGACATCGCGCGCAGGCTGATTTCAGCGTTCTTTTGTGTCAGGGTCGACGCCATAATGATCTGGACTGCCGGATCAATGGTTTTCAAAAGAGGAAGTGCCGCCAGCCCGTCCATCACTGGCATTTCAATATCTAGCACGATAACGTCGACGGGATCGCGGCGAAGTGCATTAACAGCCTGCTCGCCATTGCCAACTGAGACAACAATGCGCAAGTTTGGATCGCTTTCAATCGCACGCGCGACCGCGCCACGAATAAAGGCCGAGTCGTCAACGATCATGACCCTGAAGATTTCTGGTTCTTCAGGCCCTATGGGACCGTCTGCGATATCATGAATAATCGTCATCGTGTCGAATTACCTTGCTTTTCTTCTTAGGTTGGCAACTACGCTACTCTTCAATTACGCCAAGCTGCGCAAGCTTGCTTCGCACGATATCGGCATCAAAGGGCTTCATGATATATTCATTCGCACCGTTCGAGATAGCTTCTTGGATATGTTTCATATCGTTTTCTGTGGTACAAAAGACGACGACCGTTTCACCGCCGTTTGGCAGCTTGCGAAGCGCCCGTAAAAACTCAAGGCCATCCATGACCGGCATGTTCCAGTCAAGCAGGATGACATCGGGCATATTCTTTTGACAGACCTCTAACGCCACTTGTCCATGCTCTGCTTCTTCACAGCTGAACTCCATGGACTCAAAGATCTGCCGAGCCACCTTTCGAATGACTCGGCTGTCGTCGACAAGCAAACAACTCTTCATTATCCCTCACCTAGGCTGTTTTGGCTGCCGCCATCTCTTCCATGCGGAGAAGACGCTTGACATCAAGCACGATCATCAAGCGATCCTTTAACCGATAGACCCCGTTGGCAACCTCGCGCCACCTGTCATCAAGTGTCGCTGGTGTTTTTTCATAATCAGAGGTGGAAAGGGACATAACCTCCCCAACCTGATCAACAATCAGACTATAGAACTCGCCGTTGAAGTCCACAACGACACTCATCTTTTTTTCTGTTTTATCATACAAGCTTAGACCGAGTCGCGTACGAACATCAATGGCTGTTACGATGCGTCCCCGCAGATTTAAGGACCCTGCGACTTCCTTGGGGGCCAAGGGAACTCGCGTGATTTTTTGCGGCGAAAGGACATCTTGGACCTGAAGGACTGGAATCCCAAAGATCTGGTCATCAATGAACATTGTGACATATTCGCACTGGTCACCTGATTCTACTTCGGCCAGGCTCATTTTTTGTGCCTTTGTCGGCAACTTGTTATCCGTCATGTGAAACCCTCACATTGCTAAGAGTTTGTTGAAGAGAGGCTAAGAGCGCCTCGCGGTTAAACTTGGCAACATAGTCGGTGAACCCTACCAATCGACCCCGTTCAATGTCACGCGGCGTTGCATAAGACGAGAGGGCGATAAAGGGCGTGCCAGACCATTTGCCACCGTCCTTGCGAACGATATTCGCAAAATCAAACCCATTCATGCCTGGCATTTCAATATCGCTGACGATTACGTCAAACTCTTCGCCTTCTTCACGATATTTAAGGGCCTGATTCGGGTTTTCGGCCGTCGTAACGTCATATCCTGCAACCGTCAAAAGCGGTGTAAGCAAGTTGCGGAAGAACGGGCTGTCGTCGACAAGAAGCACGCGATGCAACTTTTCCTCGCCGAACGAGGCGTCTTGATGCGTGTTGTACCAATTTTGGTAGGCCTGTGCCAAATAATGGCCAGTATCTACCATATCGGTCGCCTTGCCAGAGATGATCGCGCTGCCGATACACCCTGGTTTTTGTGCCGATAAGTTAACCTCTACATGATCTTCGATGATGTCGATAATTTCGTCGACGACCAGCCCCATGCTGCGTTCATGTTCGCTGAACACCAAAATTGGCTGCGAGCCTTCTTTGCGCATACCGCCGCTGTCCTCAAGCGGGACCAACGGCATGAGCTTGCCGCGATATTGAACAACCGGCTTTCCTTCTGAGTATTCAACCGTCTTAAGGTCGATTTCCTCAAGACGCGCGACAAGGGAGAGCGGAACGGCCTTGGGGGCTCCTTCGCCAGAGCGGAAGAGCAACAAGGACTGCCTGGACAAACCCTTGCCGTGCGTCGTCGTTTTTTGCGCTGTCGCTGCACGCCCTGTTTCGTGGATTTCCCCGGCATGAGTTGCAACGCCATTGGGGTCCAAAATCATGACCACACTACCGTCACCCAATATCGTGTTGCCAGAGAACATATTGATATGGCGTAAGATTGGCGAAACAGGCTTGACCACGATTTCCTCGGTATCAAAAACCCGGTCAACGATGATGCCAAACGACGAAGCACCTACCTGAACAACCACGATAAAGGCCATTTCCTCGTTTTGCTTTTCCTCGCCAATCGCTAGAGTCCGCCGCAAAGATACCAGAGGCAACAGATGGTTGCGCAAACGAAGCACGGGGGTTTGGTTGATATATTC
>CAYZXV010000213.1:0-2888 GCA_964482525.1 uncultured Rhodospirillaceae bacterium
ACAACCGTTGCCCCAGTTCCTGCAAGATATTCGGTCATTAACCCGCCACCACAACCAATATCCAAGATGCGAAGGCCTGCGAAGGGCGTTTTGATGGAGCCGACACCTTTTCTTTTTGGGTAGGTCTTGTTTGAAAGTTGGCCGAGAACATATCGCTCCCGCAAAGGCATAAGATCGTGGAGCGTGCGCAATGGACCGCGCGAATTCCACCATTGGTCAGCAAGGGTAGAAAAACGATCTGTTTCGATGGCGGATGCGGTCGAGCGTGTCATGTGGACACTGTGCCATGGAGCGTGAATGAAGGCCAGAGGAAAGCCGAGCCCGCAATGTCAAAGGCGAAAGGGTCGAGGAGGGAGAAGGGTCTTTGCCAGATTGAATCGTGAAAGCATTTCAGAATCCCACTTGGCGAATGGCCAGTCGTGACATAGCATGGGCCCTTCCGCCTGATTTGCTGCAGGACACATAAGGTTTATTTTTCATGGCTCTGATCGTTGTGAAGTTCGGGGGTACCTCCGTTGGCACCATCGACCGCATCAAGAATGCGGCGAATAAGGTGGCACAAGAGGTTAAGCGCGGGAATAAGGTTGCCGTTGTCGTTTCCGCGATGGCCGGGGTTACTGACCAGTTGATTTCCCATTGTCATAATATCGCGCCCCATCCCAATCCACGCGAAATCGATTCCGTGGTCGCCACAGGCGAACAAGTTACCGCAGGGCTTATGGCGATGGCGCTTGAACAGCGGGGTCTCAACGCGCGGTCGTGGCTTGGGTGGCAAATCCCGCTTCGGACCGATACCGCCCACACGCGCGCGCGGATTTTAGATATCGATACGGCAGCCATGCGCGCCCGGCTTGAAAAAGGTGAGATTGCGGTGCTCGCCGGGTTTCAAGGCGTTACGGAAGAGGGGCGGATTACAACACTTGGGCGCGGTGGGTCGGATACGTCGGCGGTGGCTTTGGCAGCGGCGTTGAGAGCTGATCGCTGTGATATTTATACGGATGTGAACGGCGTCTATACCGCCGACCCGCGCATTGTGACCCGCGCCCATAAATTGTCGCGCATTTCTTATGAAGAAATGTTGGAACTCGCGTCGCTCGGCGCAAAAGTCCTTCAAACGCGCTCGGTCGAAATGTCGCTGCGTTATCGCATGCCGGTTCAGGTGCTCTCAACCTTTGAAAATCAAATCGGCAGCGATCTGCCCGGAACCCTTGTAACAAATGAGGATCCATCTATGGAAAACAATCCTGTCACCGGTATCGCGCATTGCGTGACCGATGCCAAAATCACAATCATTGGCGTACCCGACAAGCCCGGCGAAGCGGCACGTATTTTTGATACGCTGGCCCATGCCGGGATTAATGTAGGGGTCATCGTTCAATCGGCCTCGCGGGATGGGAACAGCGCAGACATTTCCTGCACCGTTGGACGCAGCGATATGGAACGTGCCGTGGAAACCTTGAAAGGTGAGCAGGGTAAGATTGGATTCTTAGACGTTTTGGCGGATAAGAATATTGCCAAGATCTCGCTTGTCGGGCTTGGGATGCGTAATCGGCCCGGTATTGCGGCCACCATGTTCCAAACGTTGGCGGAAAAGGGTATTAATATTCAACTGATCGAAACGTCCGAGATCAACATCAGTGTCGTGATTGCCGACGAGTTTTTGGAATTGGCCTTGCGTGCGCTTCACACCGCGTTTGATCTGGACGTTTTGGACAACAAGGAGGGTTGTTAATCATGCCTGTCACGGTTCTTGTTACAGGGGCCAACCGAGGGATTGGGTTTGCCCTGACCAAGGCTTATGCGGCCACGGGTGCCACGGTTTGGGCGACGTGCCCGGATCCGAGCGATGCGGCCGAGCTTTTGGCTCTCAGCAAAGAGAATCCCTCAGTTGAAGTTTTTACGTTGGATATCACGGATAAGGATTCAATCGCCGCGCTCGCAAAGCAACTTAATGGACGGACGCTGGACGTTTTGGTCAATAATGCGGGGATTATTTCGGGGTCGTCCGCGCCGATCACGGGCATGACGCTTGATGAGACCCAAATCTTCGGCTCCATCGACCCCTGCGCATGGGAAAAGGTCCTGCGCACCAACACAATAGGCCCCGTCATGGTGACGCAGGGCCTTTTTTCTTTGTTTGAGAAGAGCAAGGTTCGCAAGATTGTGATGATCTCAAGCCGGATGGGCTCTCTCAACGACAACCTTGATCCGGACTATATCGCCTATAGCAGCAGCAAAACGGCCCTCAACGTCGCTATGAAGAACTTGGCGCAACGCCTTATGCCTGAAGGCTATATTGTTGTGAGTGTAAACCCAGGCTGGGTGAAAACGCGCATGGGCGGGGATCAGGCGAACCTTGAGCCTGAGGAAAGCGCGGCGCGCCTCTTGCGTGTCATTAGTGGCCTTCGCCCCGAGCAAACAGGCCGCTTTTTGAACCACACGGGCGAAGTGATCGCGTGGTAGGGATTCTTCTCCCTTAGGGTTCTTTCACATTAGAGCGTTATCGTCTTAGGTAGGCCAGTTGTCGTCATCCCGGGACACTTTCTTTCGCCGCCAAAGATAACCCGTCATTGCGAGGAAGCCCGAAGGGCTGACGCGGCAATCCAGCTTATGTGCCGGAAACACAAGCTTATCGGGTCCCAAAAGCTCCATGGATCGCCACGGGGGCTTCGCCCCCTCGCGATGACGGAAGTTATTTGCTTTGACTTTAATCAGAACCGCATCTGGGCCCCGGATCATCCCCCTGCCGTCGCAAGCGACAGCAGGTCTCGTCCGGGGTGACGCAAAAGGCAATGGTGGTGAAAATGAGGGGGGACACGATTAGATAGGCCAACCTAATCCGAAAAGGCTCTAGCTGCCAATCTTGAAAACGTTCGGCATCTTGCGTG
>CAYZXV010000214.1:0-2888 GCA_964482525.1 uncultured Rhodospirillaceae bacterium
GTCGGGGGTTCAAATCCCTCCGCTGCTACCAAAATACAGTTTGAAGGCTTCCGGCAACGTCCGCTAAGATCTTCATATTCTTCATGAAAATCACGAAAACTTGGTCTAGAATGTCCGGCAGGATTTCCCCATTTTATGGCCCATTGGGGGAAATTTTTTGGGGCATATTGATTATTTGAACCACTTTTACTGAGTCATCTGTTCAGGTGGCGTCAGGCCGCATGCTATTATATGTAAGCCATTGCCCTCCTCTCATTACGTATATATAACATATTCCATGAGTGAGCAGCCCATTATCATAAACACTGATATTATCGTTCCGATTAAAAGCCCAGCGTTGGAACAATTCCTTGTTGCAATGGCAGCGAAAACTTGCGGTGAAGAGAACCTATTGAAATTCAGTTATGACTCCGATCCACGAGAGATCAGAAGGCTCTCCCCATATGTTAAGGCTGGCTTCCAAGGTGACACGGCACGCGGTGTCGATGGAGGGGTTCTTCTTGCCTTCTCTGACTCTTTTATCGCCACATATCCTCATCTTTTTGATATGAAGCAGACAAAAGGTCAGACCATCCAACTCAAAAAACCAAACGCCACCGCCCGCAAGGATGACCTTCTTTATCTCCTCTACACAATCAAATCGCCTTCTGGACTTACGACTACTAATATAGTCGTGAAAATAGTAAAGCAGCATTATATTCAACTCTTCAATGGCACACCGATAGATCCCCGAAAAGAGCCGTTGAAATTTGTGAAAGAAACGCCAGCACCCGCCGCTACCCCAACCCTGGCGCAAAGGCTCCATGCGTTTAGACCTAAGGTCGGACCGGGCCTTCATATTGCCGGAACCGGACACGTCGCACAGTCTTCTATGCCGAGCCTGGAATAATAGGCTCCTTGCCCTTCATCGCATCATAGGTAGCCTGCCCCAACACGACAAAACCCCTCATTTTTTTGAAATGAGGGGTTTGTCATTCGGTGAGGGCTATAAGCCCTCTATCCACGTTACCGTGTTTTCGTTCTTAGAAGCTCGCGCTTAACGACAAGCCCACATTGGTATTGTCATAGTTCGACTTGAACAATGTGTGCTTGATACCAAAATCCGCGTTTACAGCCCCCATATTGAACAATGTCGCGCCATAACCCAAAACAAACTGGTCACGATCATCGCTCGGGCGAGGCTGGCCGGCGCCAACAACCGGAAGCTTCCGGTTATAGTCATAGGCATAGGTCGCGCTCATCCACGGACGAACTTTTTCGAAGTAATAGCTGACCGTGCCGCCCACCTGCATCTGACCGAAGGAGGTCGTCCGCGACCTGACCGCCGTGCCGTTGCTCTCCGTATACGCATCACTGTCGTCAAAGGAGTTCGACGTCGCCAAACGGCCAGAGAAATTCCAGCGATCCTGCCACCAGTTGCCGTTAAAGCCCGCAGAGAAGAAGAACCGATCAACGTCGCTGTTGCCTGTCACAAGCGTACCGGCATCGATGCGATCATTGTCACTGCTGCTGTTCGTATAGCCGATCGACGCATCCATCGCGTAGTTCTTGTTGATCATATAACGACCATACGGCGCAACGGTAACGCCAATGGTGTCGGCACCCCCGCCGTTCACCTTGCTATCCACCTCTGTATGATCCACGCCCAGCATCAGCCCCGCCGTCCAACGGTCCGTGACCTTGTAGTCGGCGCCAAAGAAGATGCCTTGTGTTTCGCTGTCATATGCCGTCGCCGTGTTTTTGTCCTTGGCAAAGGTTAGGTAAGGCGCAGCCCACGCATTGATCCCCATGGATTTATCGCCAGAGGAAACACCAGAAAGATTAGAGGGATAGCCAACATCCAAAGAGGCCAGACGATCAAAAACCACGCCCGTCGCCAAAACGGTCTGAGCGGACTGCATCACAGGCTGCAAAGTGCTGGAGGTCGAGGTTACCGTCGTGCCCTCCTCCTCCTCATGGATCGCATAAGCATCCATAGGCAGCGTGCAAATGAACCCAAGAGCCAAAACCGACAAGACGCTGTGTACTGACATACGTTTCATGTATCACCTTTGATTGCTGTGGAAAAATCACGGGTACCTTGCCATCATCTGTTTGGATTGGCAAACATTTTGTCCCTTTGTAAGGACCTATTTGTGGCCTGAAATTCTTTATTGTCGCCTTTAAGTCACTATTCATAAAGAAACCGAAATAATATGGGCAGCGGTATAATGTAATAGACAAGAGAAAACCTACATTTTACGCAAAATATCCGGCACTACCCATGGGGTCTTTCTTGGCATACTGGAGGGTTAGACTCCCGTGTGTGTCGAAGAAAAGCTTCAACCGCGCCATGATCCGCGTCATTAATGATAACAAGCGTTGCGCAAGCCTCCTGCCCTTGGGCCTCAATAAACTTCTGCACCAAATGAACAGGAATAATCCGATCATTTCGCCCGATATAGTGAGATTGAGGGACCGCCTTCAACGCGCCGGCAACTGACATGGGATTGATAGATCCGGACAGAGGAGAAACTTGGTGAAACGCGGCAAAGGCTTCGCTGTCTAAATTGCCCGCATAGGTCGTTAAACTTGCCACATCGTGCCTTTTCGCCGCGAGAAGCGCCGCGATGCCGCCGCCGCCTGAATAGCCAATCAAATGTTTCGGCGCCGCCCCCGTTAGCTGGTCAATTGCGCCATTCAGCGCCTGCAAAACATCGGGCGCGAACCGATGCGTCGTCCAATATCTTATCTCGCATTTCGCGCTTCGTTCATATTGGCATGGGCGCGCGAGATACAGCCTGTTGCGCGCGTTGTCTTGAAGCGCCAAACGCAAGGCAACCGGATCCCGAGGGGTCGGATCGCCCGACGGTTGGGTCCGAGACCCCCACGCATGCCCATCGCCTTCG
>CAYZXV010000215.1:0-2875 GCA_964482525.1 uncultured Rhodospirillaceae bacterium
TTGGTTGGGGTCGTTGATGATACCGCTGTCTTTGTCCTTGGTGAACTGGTAGCGCTCCATGATCCATTCGATGGCAGTCTTGCCGTTTACGACGTAGTCATAGGCTTCAAGCGGAATGCCGGTCAGGGTTATCAGGCTGCTATAGACGATGGTCGTTCTATCGACCGCGCCGTCTTTTTTGCCAAAGGTCATTTTGCTGACCATGTAATCCGTCTTGGGATTGAGCGCGAGTTTGCTTGAATGCTCCGCCAGCGGATAAGGCTCCACCGTTTCATAATTCAAATGCCATTTGGCAAGATCGCGCCCAGCCTTGCTAAATACCCAGAAATCCTGCGCCAATGGAATGCGCGGCAGCATCTTTTTCAGGTCAGAGGCAAAGCGCGTTTTATATTCCGGCGAATGCAAGATGCCATAGACGTAATAGAAAATGTCCTCCTTGCCAATCTCGGCATCGTCATATGCATCCCTGAACTTGGCCAACATCGCGTCGGGGATGTTGGATTTCTTGCTATAATCATTCGCGCCGCGCAGCAAATCACTCTGCCGCGTGTCTTCGGCCTTTTCATAGGTGTAGAGAGGGAAGCATTGGCCTGTGTCGTGCATGTGATAGTTTGGCATGCAAGATGACATAAGTGCAGAGAAACCCTTTCCAGCTCCGATGCCACTGACACAGATTACAGTGTTACTAAGTGTATTGTCTGGGAAGATTCTTGGCATTTGATATCGCCGTTCGGAAAAATCTTTATCGAAATATGCCCACTGCTTACTAAACGGTCGATACATTCCTTTAATTATATGGCTGGCATCAAAACTAAAACTCTTAAATCGCCCCAAACTCTCCTTAAGGTTTCCTGACCAACTTATTTTCTTGGGGTCGTTATCGATAAAATCATCAACTATAATCTCCCCTTTCTTGCTTCGCACTTCCTTGTATGACGTTAATTGCTTCTCATAAAACTCGATCATACCCTTCATGTTTGAAGAGATAGCTTTTTTACAAAAATTGTAAGCCCAAGAATCGCGACTGGTTAAGAGACCACTAGAATACAAATCGAAAAGAGTACAAACATCTTTACCCGTTTTGTCCCCGAGTGCGATAAAGCTATCGAAAGCTGGATCGCGCTGATTGATCCAGTCATGGCTATCGTTTGGCTTGATCTTCTGCCAATCCATGCGTTTGTAGCTTCGGAAATCTTCGATAATTTTTAGCTTCTCTTCGCGGCTGAGATAGTCGCCGATGTCGTGATAAAAGAGTTTGGCCTTTTGCTTGGCTTCTGGGTTCTTAATAAACAGCGTGATGGCGATGCTGGCACGGCTTCCTGAACCAAATATCTTGCCGCCTTCCATACGGGATGTCTCGCCAGAGGTGCGTTGGTTGCCGCGCAAATTAAAGCAATAGATGGCAGAAAATTCATCGACGAGGCATTTGCGAAGGCCGTCCATTGAATTACTATCAACAAACGAGCCATTGCTGACATAGCAAAGAACGCCTTTGTCTTGCAGGCGGTCACTTGCCCAACGAATGGAACGGACATAAGAGTCGTATAGACTTTTTTTAAGTTTGGCTGTTGAAGCTTCGGCATAAGAGTCTCTAATTCTTGCGTCTAACTGCGGATAATAGACCTTTTTATTATCATCATTCTCGCTTTCTTGCCCTGCCGAATAAGGCGGGTTTCCAATAATCACGCGGATGGGGCTTTCCTTTTGCCGCTTCACGCGCTTGTTGTTTTCGGGGAACATTTTGTCGTGCAGCGTTTTATCACCTTCCGCCATTTGGAAGGTGTCGGTCAGGACAATGCCGTCAAAGGGGGCGTATTTGCCGCCCGACAGGCTGTGATAGGTTTCTTCGATATTGATGGCGGCGATGTAATAGGCCAGCAGCAAAATCTCGTTGGCGTGAAGTTCATTTTTGTATTTCCGCGCCAAATCTTCCGGCTTGATCGCGCCGCTTTGGAGCAAGCGGACAATAAAGGTTCCTGTGCCCGTGAAGGGGTCGAGGATATGAACGTCTTTGTCCGTAAGGCCAACGCCAAACTCCGCCATCAAGGCATCATCCGCGCTGTGGATGATAAAGTCCACCACCTCAATCGGCGTATAGACGATGCCGAGGCGCTCGGCCATGCGCGGGAAGGCGATCTTAAAAAACTTCTCATAAAGCTCTTTGATGATCTTTTGCTTGCCCGCCGCGTTGTCGATGCCGCTGACGCGCTGGCGGACGCTTTCATAAAATTTGTCGAGGGTTTCGGTTTCTTTTTCAAATGCCTGATCCTCCAACACATCCAGCATTTTTTGCATGGTGAGGGAGACGGGGTTTTGCTTTGTAAACTCATACCCCTCAAACAAAGCGTCAAAGACGGGCTTGGTTATCAAATGCTGGGATAGCATTTCGATGGCGTCATCTTGGCTGATGCTGGGATTCAGATTGTCGCGCAAGCCCGCCAGAAATTCGTCAAAGGCTTCGCGCTGTTTCGGGTTCTTGCCCTCTAACAATGCCTTGATGCGCGTGACATGACGCTGGGCAATCTGCGCCACGTCTTTTGCCCAATCCTCCCAATAGCGGCGGTCGCCACACTTGACGACGATCTTGGCATAGATGGCGTCGCGCCATTCCTCGATATTTGGGAAAGCGAATGAATATTGGCGCGATTTTCTGTCATCTCCACCTCCTTCGCCTGTGCCTTTTGTGCCGCCCTCGCCATCGCCTTCATCGCCGCCGCCAACGCCGATGACCTGAATATTCTCTGGCCGCGTTTTGTTCAGTTCGATTTGATTGACCGTCGCGTTGAAACGATCATCGTGGGCGCGAAGGGCTTGCAAGACCTGCCAAACAACCTTGTATTTCTGGTTATCTTTGAGGGCTTCCTCTGGCGTCATT
>CAYZXV010000216.1:0-1425 GCA_964482525.1 uncultured Rhodospirillaceae bacterium
CACACCCGTAAGGTCGTTTTCATGGCCTTTACGCTCCTCGCGCAGGATAGCGATCGTGTCATCCTCGGCATCGCGGGTATGAATGATGAGCGGCAGACGTGCGGCAATGGCGGCCCGGACATGTTGCCGAAAGTTGCGTTGCTGAGCCTGCCGTGGGCTGTGGTCGTAAAAGTAATCAAGGCCAGATTCCCCTATACCAATCGCCTTTGGGTGCTGGGCCAGTTCAACAAGTTCGGCGACCGTGACCGCCTGCCCCTCTTTTTCAGCATCATGTGGATGAACTGCGAGGCTGAAGAACACGTCTTCATAGGCCTCGGCAATGGCGCGAACCTTTGGAAACTCTGGTTTGGAAACACCGATCGTCTGCAGGGCGCCGACCCCAGCCGCACGGGCACGGGCAAGCACGCCGTCCAAATCCTTGGCCAGCTCCTCGAAGTCCAAATGGCAATGACTATCAACCAACATGTTTTTTTACCCCTGCCCCGCCAGTTCTAACCATTCTTCTTCCGAGAGTACAGTCACACCAAGCTCGCGAGCTTTCGCAGCTTTGCTTCCGGCGTCCGCGCCAACGACAAGATAATCCGTTTTTTTGGACACCGAGCCCGCCACATGCGCCCCAAGGCTTTCGGCCTTAGCCTTCGCCTCAGTGCGCCCCATGGTGGTTAAGGTGCCGGTGAAGACCATCGTTTTCCCAGTTAAGGCAGATGTTGAAGTTTGCGATTCATAGGGTTGGATTTGAATCTTTTTTTCTAATTTATTGAGCACCTCTTGGTTGTGCGGCTCTTCAAAAAAAGCTGTGAGATCGCGCACCATCGACTCGCCAATCTGGTCGATACCAAGCAGCCCTACCCGCGCCTCGCTTTCGGCCTCTCCGGCCTGAACCATGGAGGTCCGCCAGTGCGCCCAACTCCTGTAATGCCGCGCAAGAAGCTTGGCCGTTGCCTCGCCGATTTGTCGGATACCAAGGGCATAAATCACCTTATCAAGCGGCATCACGCGCCGGGCTTCGATGGCCGCAAGGAGATTGTCAACCGATTTAGCCCCCCACCCTTCGCGGGTGGCCAAAGCGTCCCTATGCGCCTGCAGATCAAAAATATCGGCAGGCGTTTTAATCAGGCCATCTACCCACAGCTCGCGCACACGCTGCTCGCCAAGGCCTTCGATATTGAACGCGTCGCGGCTGACAAAATGACAGAGCCGTTCGACCGCCTGCGCGGGGCAAATGAGGCCACCGGTACAGCGCCGAGCTGCCATTCCTTCTTCCCTCACTGCCTGAGACCCGCATTCGGGGCAATGGTCGGGGAACACAAAGGGCTTGCTGTCTTTTGGCCGTCGCGCAGGGTCAAAACTCAAAATCTGTGGGATGACGTCCCCGGCACGTTGCACTGTCACGATATCGCCCTCACGTATATCTTTGCGAGCAAT
>CAYZXV010000216.1:1435-2864 GCA_964482525.1 uncultured Rhodospirillaceae bacterium
TCGTCCTCGTTATGCAACGTCGCGCGACTGACCATCACACCACCGACATTCACGGGCTCTAGCTCTGCCACCGGTGTGAGTGCCCCCGTGCGCCCGACCTGTATGATGATCTTATTCAGGCGTGTTTGCGCGCGCTCGGCCTCAAACTTATGCGCGATAGCCCATCGCGGGGCGCGGGAGACGAAGCCCAGTCGGTCTTGAAGCGCAAAATCGTCAACCTTGTACACCACACCATCAATATCGAACGGCAGGGCATGGCGCTTTTGCCCGATCTCTGCGTAATAGGCCATCATCTCGGCAACCGAAGAACACAAGCGGGACGGTTCGTTTAGCGCAAAGCCCCACGCCTTCAGGTGCGCACGCAATCCCTGCTGCGACGTAAAAGGCGTCTCGCTCACCTCGCCTAACGCATAGGCAAAGAACGCAAGCGGCCTCTTCGCCGTGATAGAGGAATCAAGTTGTCGCACGCTACCCGCCGCCGCATTACGCGGGTTGGCAAAGGGCGCTTCGCCTTCTTTCTCGCGCTGGACATTGAGCTTGATAAAGTCCGCGCGGTTCATATAAATCTCGCCGCGCACTTCAAGCACGTCGGGGATAGGAAATTCATGTGTTGATTTAAGAACGCGTGGGATCGTTTTGATTGTAAAAATATTCTCTGTTATGTTCTCGCCGACGCTTCCGTCACCGCGCGTTGCACCAAGCACGAGCACGCCTTTTTCATAGCGTAGGCTCGCGGATAACCCATCAATCTTCGGCTCGGCCATCAACGCGAGCGGCGCATCCTCGCCCCACTGCATAAATCGGCGCAATCGCCCGATAAAATCGTCAACATCCTCGCGTGTGAACGCATTACCCAGCGAGAGCATGGGCACGGCATGTGTAACCTTGCCAAACTTGACCGAAGGGGCTGCACCGACCTTGGCTTCGTAAGGGTCAATATCTTTCAGGAGTGGGATGTCTAAATCAAGCAGCTCTTGGTACCGACGCTCTAAAGCGTCGAACTCTGCGTCAGATATTTCTGGCGCATCCTTTAAATAGTATAATTCTCTATGGTGAGCGATTTCTTTCTCAAGGCGAATGCGTTCCTCTTCAAGACGGCGGGTCTCGATCTTTTCTTCTTTCGATATATTCTGAATCTTAGTTTTCTTCATGGTATTGCCTCATATCAAAACCAATCTTCTTGTTTTACTCCCTCCCCCCTTGCGGGGGAGGACATGAAAACTAAGGTTTATGGCGAAGCATTTGCGAAGCCATAAGCCATAGTTTTCATAGGTGGGGGGCAAAAATCCCGACTCTTAAGCAGACCCCCCACCTGCAAAATCTATGGACTTGCTAAAGAAGCAAGCCCAAGATTTTGCTTCCTCCCCCGCAAGGGGGGAGGGAAAGAACCTGAACCATAGACCATTTAACCTTACCCCTTTATCAATTC
>CAYZXV010000217.1:0-2854 GCA_964482525.1 uncultured Rhodospirillaceae bacterium
ATTAGGTTTTTTAGACTATCGGCGATTACCGGGGAATACCCCCGAAAGGGGGAATGGGGCGACTGATGGGACTCGAACCCACGACAACTCGGACCACAACCGAGGGCTCTACCAACTGAGCTACGGCCGCCACACACAACGTCAATCACGTCGGAAAGATTGAAGCACCGAACAAAAACGCCTGCCCCAAGAGGAAGCAGGCTTTGACAGCACTTCATGAGCGTATATAAACCCCATAGTGTCAAAGTTGTCAAGCGGTTAGAGTGCGAGTAGGCTTAGAATCATAAAGCCGGGGCCGCCAGCCATTTTTCCCTGCTTTTTCAACCGCTCACTAAGGGGATCCCGCCCATGTCCAGCGCCAAAACTGTCCTTACTTTCCTTAAAGAAAATAAAATCAAAAATATCGACCTGCGCTTTACCGATCCGCGCGGCAAGCTTCAGCACGTCACCTATCATGCCAGCACGATTAGCGAGGAATCTTTTAAGCACGGGATTACCTTCGATGGATCGTCTATCGCCGGGTGGCAGGAAATTAACCGTTCGGATATGCAATTGGTCCCCGATCCAGCTACCGCCATCGTCGACCCCTTTTACGCCGACCCAACGCTTGCGCTGTTTTGCGATGTCGTTCATCCCGATAATGGCGAGAGCTATGCCCGGTGCCCTCGCACGATTGCAAAAAAGGCGGAGGCTTTTCTGAAAAAATCGGGGGTCGGGGACACCGCCTATTTCGGGCCAGAGGCTGAGTTCTTTGTGTTCGATGACGTTAGGTTTGGCAATGATTCCCACCACACCTTCTTCAAACTCGACTCCAGCGAAGCGCCGCACAACAGCGCACGCGATTACAGTGAAGGCAATCAGGGACACAGACCGCGTGTGAAAGGCGGTTACTTCCCCGTAAATCCCGTCGACTCGGCACAGGATCTTCGCACCGAAATGCTTGGCATGATGGAACAGGTCGGCATCAGAGTTGAGAAACACCATCACGAAGTCGCGGCGGCCCAACACGAACTTGGCATCCAGTATGACACACTACTGAAATGCGCGGATAATATGCAGCTTTATAAATACGTCGTGCACAATGTCGCGCATGCGTATGGCAAGACGGCGACCTTTATGCCAAAGCCCGTGTTTGGCGATAACGGCTCGGGCATGCATACGCACCAGTCGATTTGGAAAGGCGGCAAGCCTCTCTTCGCAGGAAAGGAATATGCGGGCCTGTCGATGACCGCGCTGTATTACATCGGTGGGATCATCAAGCACGCCAAGGCGCTCAATGCGCTCACGAACCCAACCACAAACAGCTATAAGCGCCTTGTGCCCGGCTATGAAGCGCCTGTGCTTCTCGCCTATGCCGAACGCAATCGCTCGGCCAGCTGCCGCATTCCTATCGCAACAAACGCTGCAGGAAAACGCGTTGAGGTCCGCTTCCCCGACCCATGCGCCAATCCCTATCTGGCGTTTTCAGCGATGCTGATGGCCGGGATTGACGGCATCAAGCACAAAATCCATCCCGGCGATGCGATGGAGGAAAACCTCTATGCCTTGCCAGAAAAAACACTGCGCAAGATTCCAACGGTGTGCGCTTCGCTTGATGAAGCGATCCATGCCTTGGAAGGCGATCACAAGTTCCTTCTTGAAGGCGATGTCTTCTCCAAGGAAATGATCGATGCCTATCTCCTTCTGAAACGCGCGGAATGGGATACCTATCGCATGGCCCCGCATCCTATTGAGTATGATCTGTATTATTCGGCGTAGTTCTGATTGCTTGAGAAACGGGCGTCCTATTCGGGGCGCCCGTTTTTTATGCCCCATCATCCACGACAAGTTGTACGCTTTCGCGGCCCTGCCAGATATTGAGGCGCGCGTGGCCTGCAAGATGACAGGTCTGCCCCACACGCGCGAGCAACGCCGGGCCGAGCGCGTTCTCCATCGCACGAAAGGCGATAGCATCGAGGCGGCCCGCGCCTTGGGATGCGATGATCTTAAGGTGCCTCTCCCCAACAATATCGGCACGAATAATCTTGCAATCCGCAAGCGCAAAACGCGGTTCTGGATTCCCTGTGCCAAAGGGCGCAAGCTTGGCGAGCATCTTCACAAACTCAGGCGTCAGCGTTTGCGCGGAGACAAGCCCATCGATCGTCAGGCTTGGTATAAACGGCTCGGCTGCTAAAAGCTTACCAATCCGCTCATTCAAAAACGCGCAAAGCGCGTCGATTTTATCCGCCGCGACGGTGAGTCCTGCGGCCATCTTATGCCCGCCCCCGTTGATCAAAAGGCCTGCTTGTCTTGCCGCAATCACGGCGGCCCCCAGATCGACATTGCCAACCGAACGCCCGGAACCCTTGCCAATCCCGTCTTCTATCGCGATCACGAAGGCAGGTCGATGAAACTTATCCTTCAAGCGGGAGGCCACGATGCCGATCACGCCAGCGTGCCAGCGATCACTAGCAACAAAGGTCATGGGCGCATCCGCGCCCTCAAACGCCATGGTTTCGGCTTGCACCAAAATGTCGGCCTCCATCGCACGTCGCTCATCGTTCCAACGGTTCAGTTGCTCGGCAAGACCCACAACTTCGCGTTCATCATTGCTGGATAAGAGGCGCGCGCCATAATCGCTTTTTCCCACGCGGCCACCCGCATTCACGCGCGGCCCAAGCATGTACCCGGCGGCAAAGGCATCCATCGGCGGCTTGGCCCCAGAGGCTTGCGCCAAGGCCGCAATCCCGACATTCGCGCGCGCGTCCATAACTTTAAGGCCTTGCGCAACGAAGGCACGATTGAGGCCGGTCAGTTTGACCACGTCGCACACCGTGCCCAGCGCAACAAGGTCAAGGAGCGCCATCAGGTCGGG
>CAYZXV010000218.1:0-484 GCA_964482525.1 uncultured Rhodospirillaceae bacterium
CAACGATATCAAGATTTTTGTGATCGACGAGGCTGATCGCATGCTTGATATGGGCTTTATTCCGGATATTGAGAAGATCGCAAAACAATTGCCTCAGCTGCGCCAGACTTTGTTTTTCTCGGCCACGATGCCGCCGGAAATCCGCAAGCTTGCCGACCGGTTCCTGAGCAACCCCAAGGAAATCAGCGTCGCGCCGCCCGCAAGCACGGGCGAGAATATCGACCATTTTGTGGTTCCTATGCCGTCCGCGAATGACTGGCATAAGCGTGAAACACTGCGCCGCCTTTTGCGCGAACATAATGTGCAAAGCGCCTTTATCTTTTGTAATCGCAAGCGCGATGTTGCGACTCTTGATAAATCTCTGCGCAAGCATGGGTTTAACGCGGGGGCGTTGCATGGCGACCTCGATCAATCGACACGAACCCAAACACTCGACGCGTTTCGCAATGGCGAGATTTCTCTGCTTGTTTGCTCGGATGTCGCC
>CAYZXV010000218.1:494-2233 GCA_964482525.1 uncultured Rhodospirillaceae bacterium
AAGCCATGTGTTTAATTTTGCTGTGCCATTCCATGCCGAAGACTACGTCCACCGCATTGGTCGCACCGGACGGGCAGGTAAAACGGGAACTGCCTTTACGTTCATGACGCCGGAAGACGATAAGCTCGTGACGGCGATTGAAACGATGATTAAAAAAGCCATTGCTCGGACAGATACACCGGACCTTCCCCCAGCGCAGGATCCTGCGCCACGACGAGGCGCACGCAACGGGGGCACTGGCCGAACCGGACGCAGCGGCGGACGTGACAAAAGGCATCGTAACGCACCATCAGGGCCTGTGTATGAATCTCCACGCCGCGAGCCTCACCCCGACCCGCAAAGCAGGCCACATAGCGGTCAGGCAAAGCCCACGCGCACCGTTACCGCTCAGGGCGTTTCGCATGACGCGGCAACGGCTTTTGGTGATGAACTTCCGGCCTTTTTGCGACGTCCGCGTACGGTCGCTAAAAGGTCATCCTAGTCAAAATTATTGTCATGTGATACGGTCCGGGCGAAGAAAGCAAGAGAGGTCCGGGTGCTCAAACGGGTTCAAGAGTTCCTAAAATTCCAACACACTGCCAATGCTTGCGTGTGGCCGCCATTGTGGCGCTCACGCAGAGCGGCCAGCTTCTCGCCACTTACCTTGCGTATTTTGGCTGTTAATGTCATGGCGCTTGTCATTCTGGTTGGTAGCTTGCTCTATCTTGGCCAGTATCAAGACCGCCTGATTTCTACGGAGCTGGACGGCCTGAAGATGCAGGCCCGTATGTCGGCGAGCGCGGTTGCTGAGGGTGCCGTCGTTCTTGATCGCGATGAAAGAAACATTCTATCGCCCTTGCTGGCGCGCCTTATGATCCGCCGCCTTGTTGAGGCCAGCGAAACGCGCACCCAGCTTTTTGATATGGACGATACGTTGCTTGCCGACAGTCGCATCCTTCTTGATCCTGCGGGAAAGGTACAGGCGCGAAGACTGCCGCCGCCGAACTCGACCTCTCTGCTCACCATGATTGCAAGCCCGTTTTTTGCTTTTGTCGATTGGATTGTTGGGCGGGGTCAGTATCCTTTTTATTCCGAAGAAGCCGGTATAGAAGATGATCAATACAATATCATTAAACATGCTCAGGAAGGAAGTGCGACCCTTACCCAGGTTTGGAGTTTGCCTGGGGGTGGGCTTATGCTGTCTGCAGCGGCTCCGGTACAGAGGTATAAACAAATTCTTGGCGTTGTCATGCTTACTAAGCCTGATACGAAAATCGGCGCCGCCATTCAAGAAGTGCGCCGTGATATTCTAAAAATCTTTGGCGTTACCCTGTTGATCACATCGCTTCTGTCGATTTATCTCGCGCGAACGATAGCAAGACCCCTTAAGTTGCTTGCTAAGGCAGCGGAAAGCGTTCGCATCGGTCAAACGCAGGTCGTGGGCCTAAGCGGTATGTCGCGCTTGTTGAAACGCGACTCCATTCCTGACTTCAGTGCAAGGCAAGATGAAATCGGTGAACTATCCGTCGCTTTGCGTGAAATGACGGAGGCGCTGGCCAAGCGCATTGTTGCGATTGAAAACTTTGCCGCCGATGTCGCACACGAGATTAAGAACCCACTCACATCGTTGCGGAGTGCCGTTGAGACTGTGGGAAAGGTCAAGGATGCCGAACGCCAGCAGAAACTGATGCAAGTGATCCGCGATGATGTCGATCGACTTGACCGTCTGATTACCGATATTTCTTTGGCGTCGCGATTGG
>CAYZXV010000218.1:2243-2851 GCA_964482525.1 uncultured Rhodospirillaceae bacterium
TAACCCGCGACGAAGCTGCGCGTGTCGATGTAATTAAGATGCTCGTAACGCTTGTTGATTTCTATCAACGGGCTTGTGATGATAAACCGTGCGCAAAGGTTGTGCTTGCGCCCGATACGCCTGCTTCGCTTATCGTCTCTGGGGTTGAACCGCGCCTAGTGCAAGTCATGCAGAATCTTATTTCGAATGCATTGTCATTTGCTCCTTTGGGCAGCGAGGTGGTTGTCAGCGTTCATGTCACAAAAGATCGTTATGTCGATCTGATCGTTGAGGACGAAGGCGGTGGGATTCCAGAAGCTAAGTTAGAGGCTATCTTTGATCGATTCTATAGCGAGCGACCAAAGGATGAGAAATTTGGAACGCATTCGGGCCTTGGCCTTAGTATCTCGAAACAAATTGTCGAGGCCCATCACGGGCAGATATGGGCTGAAAATCGATTGGGTCCTGATGGTCAAGTGATTGGCGCACGCTTTACGGTTCGCCTGCCCGGCGGTGGCGAGGATTAGTCTTTTAATCCTTCAATACAACTTCATTCCATCCATTGCGGAACATACAGGCACGAAAAACCTGGTCTCTGATGTCCTCGTTCATATCACGCACACCATACT
>CAYZXV010000219.1:0-2826 GCA_964482525.1 uncultured Rhodospirillaceae bacterium
AAATGGCCTACCGGACCGCGAATTATCAGACGGCGCCCTGGGTCGTCTTCTGGCTCATTTGTGGCGCGGCAATGTGCGCGAGCTTGAAAACACCATGCATCGTGCCGTCCTTTTGGCTCAAAAGAATGATATTGAACCGGAAGCGATCGTCCTAACTGGACAAAGCATGGTGCCAGAGCCGCCCTCTGCCACCAGCATCGCGGTCCAGGCCGCCACAGGTCGCCCAACAACCGATATCACGGGTGCCAGTCCTCTTGTTGGAAGAACGGTTGCCGATGTCGAACGTGATCTCATTATAGACACGCTTCACCATTGCCTTGGTAACCGAACCCATGCAGCAAATATCCTGGGCATCTCGATCCGCACGTTGCGCAACAAACTGAAGCAATACAGCGAGTCCGGCGTCCCAGTGCCACCGGCAACTGGCGAATGTGATCAGGCCGCAGTATGATGGTAATCTGACGCATGAACGAAACAGCGGCATCATCGGCGCAATCATCCCAAGACGCAGGAGGCGTTGACGTCCTAAACGCCATCTTCCGACGTGGCGAAATATGGCTTGCCCTTGGACTTATGAGCATTCTAACCGTGCTCGTTTTGCCCATACCTGCTTTTGCTGTTGATCTTGGTCTTTCTATATCATTAACGTTCTCGGTTATCATTTTAATGACCGTGTTGTTTATCGGTAAACCACTTGATTTCAGCTCGTTTCCAACCATCTTGTTGATATCTACCCTTCTGCGACTATCCCTTAATATCAGCACAACGCGCCTTGTACTCACGCACGGCAATGAAGGCACTGACGCAGCGGGCAAAGTCGTCGGCGCCTTCGCCGAACTTGTCATGCACGGTGATTTTATCATTGGCCTCATCGTCTTCGCGATCTTGACTATCGTTAACTTTGTTGTGATCACAAAAGGTTCAGGACGCATCGCTGAAGTTGCAGCCCGCTTTACCTTAGACGCCATGCCCGGCAAACAAATGGCCATCGATGCCGACTTATCATCTGGGCTAATTGACGAAGACATGGCGCGCAAACGCCGCAAAGAACTAGAGGATGAAGCCGGATTTTTTGGTTCCATGGACGGCGCAGCCAAGTTCGTACGAGGCGACGCTATTGCTGGGCTTGTCATCACCTTCATTAACGTCGTCGGCGGCATCACAATCGGCGCGTTCCGTCATGATATGCCGGTCCTGGAAGCCGCTGAAACATATGTCCGCCTATCTATTGGCGACGGTCTTGTAACGCAGGTCCCTGCCCTGCTCGTCTCTGTTGCTGCGGGTCTGCTCGTTTCAAAATCGACCACTGCGGGCTCAACTGACAAAGCGTTGTTCGGACAGCTTAGTGGTTACCCCATGGCTTTGGGCCTGTCTTCTGGCCTAATGGCGATGTTGGCCATCATGCCAGGCATGCCTTTTATACCCTTTGCCTTTTTAGCTTCGATTACAGGCTTTGGTGCCTATGCCTCTGGGCAAATCAGCCACCTCCGCCGCGCCGAAGCCCTTGCGAAGGCTGCGTCCGAAGCTGCCCCAGCCCCTGTGGCCGAAGATCCGATCGGACGCGCCCTATCCATCGACATGATCCGTCTTGAACTGGGCTATGCGCTTCTTGCTCTTATCAACAGTGAAGCAGGTCAACGGCTGACCGATCAAATCAAAGGACTACGCAGACAACTTGCGTCCGATATGGGCTTTATCATGCCTTCTGTCCGGATTCAGGATAATCTGCAACTCCCTCCCAACACATACATCCTGCGAATCAAGGAAATTGAAGCCGGACGGGGTGAACTTCGCCCAGGCATGCTCTTAGTCATGGACCCGAAAGGCGCACCGATTTCTCTGCCCGGCGAGAATACGCTTGAACCAACCTTTGGCCTTCCGGCCATGTGGGTCGACGCAACTCATCGCGAGGAGGCCTTGTTCAAAGGCTATACGGTCGTAGATCCGCCAACGGTGATCACGACTCATCTGACAGAAATCGTTAAAGACAATATGTCTGACCTTCTTTCCTATAGTGAAACACAGAAATTGCTCGACGAACTTGGAAAAGAGCAGCAGAAACTTGTGGCTGATGTGATCCCATCCCAAGTCACCTTGAGTGGTCTTCAGCGCGTTCTGCAAAATCTTTTAGCAGAGCGCATATCAATCCGTGATCTTCCCTCCATCCTCGAAGGCATTGCGGAAGCAGCCAGCGTCACTCGCAATCTGGCGATTATGTCCGAACATGTCCGTTCACGTCTTGCGCGGCAAATATCAAACGCCAACACCAATGAAATGGGGTATATCCCCCTCCTCACGCTCTCGCCGGAATGGGAGCAAGCCTTCGCCGAATCTCTGATCGGCGATGGCGAGGAAAAACGCCTAGCCCTTCCCCCAACCAAGCTTCACCAATTTATTGATTCCATAAGAAAAGCCTATGACAAGCAGGCTATGATGGGCGAATCCCCTGTCCTTTTGACAAGCCCCGGCATCCGGCCTTATGTTCGGTCTATTGTTGAACGATTCCGGCCTTCCACCGTGGTCGTTTCGCAAAACGAAATATACGCCAAAGCAAAAATTAAGACGTTGGGGCAGGTCTAAATGCGGCTTAAATCCTTTTACGGTCCGAATATGACCGAGGCCATGCGCCTTGTGCGCGAGGCACTAGGACAGGATGCCATTATCGTCGCGACGCACAACGACGAGATGGGAGGCGTACGCGTGACCGCCGCCATCGACGACCCACAATCCGTGCCGGAAAAAACCATCCTGCCCCCACCCACTTGGCCGGAAAAAGAAAGCGAGTCTCTTGATGCAATCGCAGCTGCGCTGGTTCAACATCAAGTA
>CAYZXV010000220.1:0-1143 GCA_964482525.1 uncultured Rhodospirillaceae bacterium
ACATGGATAAGATGAACGCATTAATTACGCTTCATGAAGATGGAGGATTTGCGCTCGATCTTTCCTATTTCTCCTTTGCGAACGAACAGCAACTTTTCACACAAAAACTGATTGATCTCCTTGGCCCTGCGCGGCACGCACATGACCCTATCGAAACACGCCACAAAGATATTGCTGCCTCTCTTCAGAAAAAAATCGAAGAAACTTTACTGCATCTGGCACGGACCGCGCGGCAATTGACGGGCTGTGCAAACCTCTGTCTCTCCGGTGCGGTTGGGCACAATGTTGTGGCTAATACGCGGCTGAAAGAAAACAGCGGGTTTGATAATTTCTTTGTTCACTTCGCCTGTGGCAATAATGGAAGCGCCATCGGCGCGGCATTGTATGGCTGGCATAAGCTTGCCTCACACAACACGCGAACCATCGCGCGATCTCTGCCCTATCTGGGGCCTTCTTTTTCGGATGATGAATGCCTTGCCGCCATCAAACGCGCAGGCTGTTCCTATGAGCGGTTAGAACGAGAGGAATTACTCGCCCGCACAGCGACATTGATCGCGGACTCACGCGTCGTCGGCTGGTATCAGGGAAGAATGGAGTTCGGCCCTCGCGCCCTTGGTAACCGCAGTATTCTTGCAAGCACCAGCAATAAAAACATGAAAGACATCATCAATGCGCGCGTCAAACGACGCGAGGAGTTTCGGCCCTTTGCGCCCGCAGTGCTGGCCGAGCGCGCGCACGATTATTTCCAGTTTGATGGCGAAAGCCCAGCCATGTTATTCGCCGCGCCAGTTGTGCCGGATAAGTACGAGATTATCCCCGCTGTCACTCATGTTGACGGCTCCGCGCGCATGCAAACGGTCAGGCGCGAAGACAATCCTCTTTTTTACGATCTCATCAAAACCTATGAGGCGAAAACTGGCGTGCCGGTTATCATCAACACGTCGTTCAATGTGCGAGGCGAGCCGATTGTTTGCACCCCGGATGATGCTATTACCTGTTTTTTGGGAACGGATATAGACGCGCTTGTGCTTGGGTCCTTTGTAATTCAAAAAAAAATTGGATAAATAAGAACCAATAAAGTACCATTCGAAGAATCAGTACTCTATATTGTTTAAGGAGATTGCTTATGACAGACCTTATCAA
>CAYZXV010000220.1:1153-2789 GCA_964482525.1 uncultured Rhodospirillaceae bacterium
GGATTAAAACGAACCGCCATAGTACGATTAGAATCATTATAAAATAATTTAGGAGATTTTGCATGACCGCCCTTATCAGCTGGACCCCAGACATGAGTGTTGGCGTATCTGTTCTGGATGAAGACCATCGTCGTATTATGGTCCTTATCAATCGATTGCATGACTCCATTCAAAGCGGGGAAGGCATCGCCTTAATGGGGGATATTCTTCAAGCCCTGCATGTCTATATCCTGCTTCATTTTGACTCCGAAGAATTAATGCTCCGCCAAACCAATTACCCCAACACAGATGGCCAGCATCAAGCCCATGAGAAAATGAAAGAAAAAACTTCGGCGCTGCTGAATGTTTTCAGAGAGTCCCCTGAATCCGTTCGTCCCGTTGAGGTTTTAATGTTTTTACGCGATTGGTGGGTCGATCACATCATGAACTCTGATATGAAATATGCCGCGCATCTACGGTCATTTGGGTTTCACTAAACATTGTTTATGGAACATTAAAGGGATAACGCCCCCTCCCTACCACTAATTTATTAAGTCCTGGCGCGTGAATGTATTATTAAGGACCCAACTAACCCTAACATTTCAGGACAAATTAACGAACTGTAAAAGGCGATCATGATATACTTTATCCTGAATTATCGTGTTCATTCTGAACACAGATCGAGGCTGAGGCTTACTTCAACGGGGGACAATATGAACGCCGTCAAACTAGGGAACGTTATCTTTATATTGACGTTGTCTCTCTTTTTTATGCACCAACAAGCCTATGCAGTTGCCTCGCCGACCATTTGTCTTCAAGACGGTCGTGGCAGCAAGAGTGCAGATATGCCGAATTGTTCGACCACCCCCACGGTCTGTGGCGACCAAGCGAGCAATACGGCAAATGCCGCTGCTGGCATGCGCTTAAACCCTGGCGTGGCGGCAACGCCACTCGATATACATGGAAAATGCCGTTATATAGATAATGCCAGTACAGATAGTTATTTTGTTCCCTTTAAAAGCGACACGGAATGGTTCGCTTTCTTGAATAACACGCCCCCAGGCGTCACGCAGGCTCATTGCGCAAGACCTTATTCTAACCAAAACGCGGGGCTTGGCCTCTTTTTCGGTACGACCTCCGCAAAGCCTGGCATGGGGGACACGGGCGCCCCAACGGCCAATGTCAATTTGCCTTATTGGCGCACAGGGCAAGCTTGGCCACCCGCTGGGCAGGCCTGTCCTGCCGCAAGCTATACTTTTAATCACACCTGTTACGAGGAATATGCGACCTCCCAATGTTGGAATTGGGTGGCGCGCACCTGCACACGCTGCTCCGCATCAAACAGCAGCGGCATCTGCACAGCCTATGAAAACTATGACTGTTCATACTGCGGCGATTGGGGCTCTGTTTGTAATCAAAGAACCCATGCGTGGTCAGAGATTTTTGATTTTGCGGCAACAGCAGGCGACAGCGACATCAGCAACCCAAGCTGGTCCGGTGGCCGCTCAACGCGCATTGGCGGGTCTACTCGTCCAGGTGTCTGTGACATAAGATGTACCTTTAATGGTCACGATTGCAGCTGTATGGGCGTCCCGCCGGTCATTCCCCCGCCACCCCCGCTGGTGCCCGTAAACGGTCAATGCGGCTCCGCAAATGG
>CAYZXV010000221.1:0-2784 GCA_964482525.1 uncultured Rhodospirillaceae bacterium
AACACGGAGGATAAAAAATGAGTGCATCCCTAATTGTCGTCGTAGCCTTTCTTGTCTTTGTCTTTGTGACCTTGTCCAAGGGCATTCGGATCGTCCCTCAAGGCGAAGAGTGGGTTATTGAGCGCCTTGGCAAATATCATGAAACTTTTATGCCAGGCCTCAATTTTATGATCCCCTATATCGACAGCGTTTCGCAAAAAGTCGTGACAAAGGATGTTTTGCTTGACGTGCAAGAACAGGAAGTGATCACAAAAGACAATGCCGTCATTCTTGCCAACGCGATTGCCTTTGTGAAAGTGACGGACCCCGTCAAAGCCGTGTACGGCGTTGTCGATTTTGCCGAGGCCATCCGCTATCTCATCATGACCACCTTGCGTTCCATCATCGGTGAAATGGAATTGGACGAGGCCTTATCTTCCCGTGAACAAATCAAGGCTCGTCTGCGTGAATCCATCGCCGACGAAGTATTGGATTGGGGCCTGACGATCCGTTCGGTTGAGATTCAAGATATCAAGCCCTCGCCCACCATGCAGCGCGCAATGGAACTGCAGGCCTCTGCCGAACGCGAAAGAAAAGCCACCGTCACCAAGGCCGAAGGCGAAAAGCAAGCTGCTATCTTACAGGCTGACGCTCGCCTTGAAGCCTCGCGCCGTGATGGTGAGGCCCAAATCGTCCTTGCTGACGCTTCGTCACAAGCCATTCGGAAAGTGATGCAGGCAGCCGCAGGTGCCGACACCTCGCTCTCCTATCTCTTGGGCGAAAAATATATCAAAGCAATGGGGCAACTTGCGGAATCAAGCAACGCCAAAACCGTGCTTTTGCCTGCCGATATTCAGGAAACGATCCGTGGTCTTATGGGACGCACCAAAATCGCATAACATGGCACACAAGCTAAAAAGAGGCAGGGTTACCCTGCCTCTTTTTTTGTCGTCAGCCGCAAGGGCTACACCATTGCGCCAACTTCTTTAAAACGTAACAGCGCCTCGCAGGGCGAGGTCGCGGGGCGGGCACGCACCAACGCGTTTATGCGCGCGTCAAGCGTTGCAAAGCATTTGCGGAATTTCCAGTCCCTTTGCTCGTGCCGCAACGCCCCAAGCGGGTCGTCAACAACCCAGTGGACACAAACCGGGTTTCCTGGCCAGGGCAGTTCGGCAATGGGACGAGATTCGGGTGACAAAGTGACAATCACATCAACTGGGACATAATCTGCGGCCGTGAAAAAATCTTCCCAGCGTTTTGGATGAAGGCGACTCACGGCACATCCTGCATTTTCAAGAAGCGCGATGGCCTGAGGCGCAAGGGCCTCGGCTGGCGCAATGCCTGCGCTGCGTGCGCGGTAATAATCACTGTTCTTTGCATTCAGCAAGGCTTCGGCCATTTGGCTTCGCGCCGCATTGCCGGTTGAAACAAACAGAACAAGGAGGGGTTTCGGACCCATCGATCAGCGCGCCTGACTTCAAAAACGAATCACCTTGTTTTCAAGGTAAAGGGCCGGGATTCTGCGAACAACATCTACATTAACTGTTTGCTAACCATTTTGGCAGGTGTTGCAAATGCGACTCGCTTTTTGGACAGCAACATCAACTCGACACCGAAACGAGGGCGGGAACGAGTCTTTGTTACCCTTTCGTTTGCATTCGGCGCCTATTGCCCCCGGCAAAACATGCCGGGTCACTTTTGTTCATAACGTCATACAGGTCGGCAAATCTTGCCGCCTCATTAGCTATTCCCTCCCTTTGTTTGTTAAGAGCGTCCATGCAAACCGGCGTTTGACCACAAAAACACGTTAATACATGAAATGGCACGGTTTTCGCATCCTTTTATGAGGCCGTTAAGTCGTTCTTCACGTTTTTAGATCGATAATGGCGGCTTCCAAAACTGCGGAAGGAGTCCGCATCAACCTCGAAAGGAGTTCTACCATGGCTATCGGTGACATATCCCTAACATCGTCTGCACGTCAAAACCTGCTATCGCTTCAGTCAACGTCAAAGTTGCTGGGTCAAACGCAGGCCCGTCTTGCCTCTGGTAAGAAGGTGAACTCATCGCTCGATAACGCGTCAGCGTTCTTCGCGGCGAAAGGCTTCATCAACAGTGCAAACGACTTGGCATCGCTGAAAGACAACATGTCAATCGCGGTCCAAACCGTGAAGTCGGCATCGGACGCGATCGAATCGATCACGGACGTTGTCGCGCAGATGCAAGGTATTACAAACTCGGCCTTGCAGACGACCGACTCGGCTACGCTGACCGATCTGGCAACGCAATTCAACGCGCTGCGCACACAGATCAACGGCCTCGTGACCGACTCGATCTTCAACGGTACCAACCTGCTGAACAGCACATCGACAACCCTCCAAGTGTTCTTCAACGCGACCAACACGACCTCGCTGACCATCAGCTCGGTGAACGTGACGGCCGTAGGCCTTGGGGTTGACCTTGCTGAAAACGGCTGGGCTTCGGCGGCAGACGTTCGTCTATCTCAGTCCTTGTTGCAAACCGCTCTGTCGACCCTCCGTTCGGAAGCGTCAACATTCGGTAACAACAACACCGTTCTCGCGACACGTCAGGAGTTCACCTCGAACCTTATTACCACGCTGCAGACCGCGTCGGATAACCTGGTTCTGGCTGACACGAACGAAGAAGGTGCCAACCTGCAATCGCTGCAAGCGGCCAGCCAGCTGGGTGTTATCGCCCTTGGCATTTCCGGCCAGCAAGCGCAGTCGATCCTGCGGTTGTTCTAAGTCTAAGAAGCGGGCGTGGAGGCAACTCCACGCCCTGCCTCTT
>CAYZXV010000222.1:0-2778 GCA_964482525.1 uncultured Rhodospirillaceae bacterium
CGGCGGCACACGGAAGGGCATCGCGGGTTGATCCTTCATCGCCTCTTTCATGAACTCCTGAAAGATCGGGATCGCGACACTCGCGCCCGTCTCGCGGCTGCCCAGCGATTTGGGTTCGTCAAAGCCAACATAGACCGCCGCGACTAGGTCAGGCGTATAGCCGATAAACCACGCATCATTGGCATCGTTCGTCGTGCCCGTCTTGCCCGCCACGGGAAACCCAAGCGCCTTAAGCCGCGCGCCGGTGCCACGCTGAACCACGCCTTCCATCATCGAGGTCATTTGATACGCGATCCTCGGATCTTCGATCTGTTCCCGAATATCAGGGATCTCTGGCGTCTCGGTGCCGGGTGACCAATGGGTGGAGGCGCAGCCCTCGCACGCCCGCGCATCCGCGCGCCAGATGGTCTTGCCGTTGCGATCCTGCACACGGTCGATCAAGGTGGGCGTGATTTTCTTGCCGCCATTCACAATCATGCCATAGGCCGCCGCCATGCGCAGTGGTGTCGTTTCCTTGGCGCCAAGCGAGAAAGAAAGCAGGGTCGGCATTTCATCCACCACGCCAAACTTTTTCGCCTCTTCGACGACCGCCTCCATGCCAATTGCATTGGCAAGGCGCACAGTCATGACGTTGCGTGATTTCTCAATACCAACGCGCAGCGGCGTCGGGCCATAGAATTCCTGCGAATAGTTTTCAGGTCGCCACAGCGGCAGCCCCGGCCCCTGCACATATTCAAACGGCGCATCGAGCACGAGACTTGACGGCGTAAAGCCCTTCGTCAGCGCGGCCATATACACAAACGGCTTGAAGGACGAGCCCGGCTGCCGCAGCGCCTGCGAGGCCCGGTTATACTGGCTTGTCTTCTCGCTAAAGCCGCCCGTCATCGCATAAACACGCCCCGTATGCGGATCGAGCGCGACAATCGCGCCCTGCACCGTCGGCACTTGCCGCAGGGTGTAATTCTTTTCCTTGTCCTTGCCCTCTTCCGTGCCAAGCGACTCCACCAGCACCACATCACCGACGGCAAGCACATCACCGGGTTTCTTCACGGCAGGGCCGAACTTGTCATGCGCAAGCTCGGCGCGCGCCCAGCTCATCTCCTCCCACGCGATGCGCCCGCGCGATCCATCCATCACGGCGATTTTCGCATCCTTGGGCGACAGCTTGATTACGACCGCAAGCGGCCAAGCTTCACCGCCAGCCGGGATCGCGATGTTCTTCAATTGGGCATGCCAATGCTCAAGCGAGCGAAGCCGCGCCACAGGCCCGCGCCAGCCGCGCTGCCGCCGGTCATAATCCAACAACCCATCGCGCAGCGCCTTTGTCGCGATTTTTTGGAACGCGGGATTGAGGCTGGTCTTAACCGCAAGGCCGCCCTCAAGAACCGTCTTCTCGCCAAACTGCGCGACAAGCTGGCGGCGCACATCCTCGGTATAATAATCCGCGCCCCGCGTAATCTCGGTCTCATCGCGCGTGCGCATCAGCAAGGGTTCCTGCGCCGCAGCCTCGGCCTGCGCGCGTGTCAGGCGGCCATCTTCCGCCATGCGCGAAAGCACCCAATTCCGCCGCGCAAGGGCAGCCTCACGGTCGCGCACAGGATGATAATTATTCGGCGCTTTGGGTAGCGCGGCCAGATACGCAGCCTCTGCCGCCGTCAATTCGTCCAGCGATTTGTTGAAATAGTTGAGCGCCGCCTGCGCAATGCCATAGGAGCGGTTGCCAAGGAAAATCTCGTTCAAATAAATCTCGAGAATGCGATCTTTGGAAAGCGATTTTTCAAGCCGCTGGGCAAGGATAATCTCGCGCACCTTGCGCGCGACGGACAACTCGTTCGAGAGCAGCATGTTCTTGGCCACCTGCTGCGTGATCGTCGACGCGCCGACGGGTCGCCGCTCGCGCCCGACATTCTGCAGATTGGTGAGCGCCGCGCGCGCGATGCCAAACAGGTCAACGCCCGTATGCGTGTAGTAATTCTGATCCTCCGCCGAAAGGAACGCACCCTTCACAAGCGGCGGGATGACGGAGATCGGAACGAAAACCCGCTGCTCGGCCGCGATGGTCGCCATCATGCGCCCATCATCCGCATAGATGCGGGTGAGGATCGGCGGCTGGTAATCCTTCAGATAGCTGTAATCCGGCAAGTCGCGGCTGTAATACTGCAAAGCCAGCGCAAGCGCGAGGAACGCCGACACGCCAACCAAACACAGCATAGAAAACAAACCGGCCAAAAGGCGCATAGGTCACTCGCACTGGGATTACGGAAAGGACGGGTCAGGAACGTACCGCATCTGCCCGTCATTGTAAAATGATAGGAAAGAATGCTTTTTGAGGGGGTTAGACAGGATCGAGCGGGCCAAAGCCCATCAGGAAAAACAATGCCTTCGCGCTCAAAGAAACCATTAACCTATTGATAATAAACTTGAGCCCCCCATAAAAAAGGGGCAAAATACAGGCGTCAGTAATGAGGTAGCATGAACATGCAAGATTGGCTTACATTGGATAACGCATTCAAAGCCGTTGCGCTTTTAACGTGCGCGCTGGCCGCTGGCGTTCCTTTGGCAAAAGCTATCAATAGTTGGATGACCCGCACCCATGCGCCAACATCACTGCCAGAGAAAGCCCCGACGCCCTCCTCTGCAAACAAGCCCCATCTTCGTTTGTTGGACAAAAGGCCTTAAATATCTTTCGTGTGGGTTGGTTTTTGTTTAGAAGCCGAGATGACTCTTATAGGCTGTTTTTTACCGGCGCGGATTGATATGCGCTTTGACGGCATCTTT
>CAYZXV010000223.1:0-2750 GCA_964482525.1 uncultured Rhodospirillaceae bacterium
AGGCTCGCGTTTTACGCCCTTGACCAAGGCGCGGCTAACCTCAACCGTGGTTGTTGGTATTGTGCCATAGGAAGCCATGCGTGTGAGCGCATTGGCCGCATCAGGAAACGAGCCATCCGGAATTGAGATGGGGATCATATGGCTGATATCCGTCATAAAGGCGGAGTCAACCGTTATGCCTTTGGCTTTGAGCGCAGGAACCAGCAAGTCGCAAACGTTGTTATGAGACAACTCGGCGCAAATGTTGCCAGCCAAGCCACCAAGCGCAAGATTGACGTGTGTGACGTTTTGTGCGGATAGGGTCTTTACGATATGGTCAAATACTTTTGGCGCGGCGGTTGTCGATTTCTGGTCGTTTTCGATCGCGATCGCGTTGCTGTCGACATCCTGTTTCATCCCTTTGCGGACGATAAAGAAAACATTGCCGCTGGCTTCGTCAATGTGAGAGAGGACGGCCCCCGGATCGTGACGCGCCAGCTTCTCGGCCAATGGACACGGCAGCGCGGCCATAATCTCTGGCACAAAGAGCGCGCTTTGCGTTTTCTGAACGCAGTGCTTGGTCCAGAGTGTTTGCCCCATATCGGACGGAAGAACGGCCGCATCGCGATCCAGAACCTTGGTGACAAAGCCGTTCGCATCCGTTTCGACCGCAAGGACACGTTCACCCTCAACCACGCCGACAACGCGATACTCTCCTTTCGCATTTTGCCGAAGGCGAACATTCGTGAAGGGCAGCGCTGCATCTTCTATGCCAAGGCTGGCCGCAAGTTTCTGACGATAGGTCATCACGCCGGGATGATTGGTCATATCGCTGATCATATTTTCGGGGTGATAGTCGGCGCTCAAGACAAAGATGGTGTTTTTGGCAGAGGCAATCAGCGCGCCTGCGGGTGGGCCTGCCTTCTCCCCTTCCGGGACATAAAGCTTCCCGCCTTGCGCGTGAGTCAGGGTATTGTTGGCAAAGCCCTCTTGGATATCGATCAGAAAAACGATGTTGGCGGTTGTCATGGTTTGGTTTCCTTTCGTGTTGTGAGCCGTTACGCGGCGGGGTTAAGGGTGTAGGGTGCGGGGCGTTGACCCGCCCGGATCGTGGCGGCCAGGGCTTCGCGCTTGACGGACAGTTCTTTGGCAAGCCCACAGCCATAGGAATGCGGCATAAAGGGCGGGATCAGCAGATGGTCGCGATCAAGGCGCGCGAGCGCAGCGGCGCAGGTCTCACGGCTTTGGCGAAGGATGGCCGCAGCGTCGCGGGCTTTGTATGCGGCCTGAACCATGCGGCCTTGTTTCATCCACGGCTTAAGCAGGCGAACAAACGCCGTGCCTTTTGGAAAGATCCGGTCTTCCTTGGTCACAACATGTTCGGAGCACAGATCGCGGGACAGGCGGCCAACACCGATATTCATATCGACGGGAATGATCGTGTCACCCGCCCAGCGCCCTTGCGCATCGACAAAGCGAACCACGTCGATCACGCCTGGGATCGTCATTTTATTTTTGGAAAGCTTGATCAGGTCGTGGATCAGTTCGCCCTGCCCCACGCCGCCCTCGTGCCGGGCCGAGAGTTTGAGGACAAAATCAAGCAAGGGATGGTTGCGGTTCACCGCTACCTCCGAGCCGATGCCAAACACGTCGACATAGCTTTCGCGCTGCGTGACTTCTGTGGCCACCTGACCGAACAAACTCGCCGCCGTCTTTACAGAGATGCTATCCGTTGCGAGTATTTTCGTTTTTTCGAATCCGGCTTCTTTTAGCAGCGCATGAGCCTCGCGCGAGAGATACGCCAGATTGCCAGAGTCAAGACGGATGCCTTTAAGCTTGATGTTATGTTTCTTACAGATGCGGATGGCGGTTTTGATCCCCTCCACCGTGTCATAGGTGTCGGCAAGGAAAATGGTCGATCCGGGGAACACCTTGGCCCAGTTTTCGAACGCTTCTTCCTCGGTGTCGTGGAGCATGACCCACGCATGCGCAAAAGTGCCCATCGACGGGATGCCATAGCATTTCGCGGCATAGTCGTTCGAGGTGCTGTCCCACCCCGCAATCGCTGCCGCGCGCGCGGATTGAAGCGCGCCAATGCTCGGCGAACGCCTGAGCGCCATTTCGGCAAGCAAAGCCGACTCTTTCGCTGACGCCTCGATAAGGGTGTGCCCCGCCTTTTGCGCCTCACGCTGCGCCGCAAGGCGAACCTGCGTCGCGACCGTTGTCAGGTTTGTGCTTGATGAAATCAGCTCAAGCGTTGAGGCCTCGACCAGCATTTGCTGCCACCAGGGGCCCGAAAGCCGCATCGAGGGCTCTTGCGGAAAGATCAGCTGGCCCTCTGGAATGGCGCTGATGTCCAGATTCAATTTCTGCTTTGAAAGCCAGTGCAGGAACTCGTTGGGGAACAGGCGGATCGTCTGACCGCGCCCGTTATCCACGGTTTGCTGGGCCAAATAGCGAAGGTCATCCGGTTTCCAATGCCAGCCGCTATACCATTCCGCCACAAGTCCAAGCCCCGCATTGATAAGGTAAGGGATCTTGACCGGGCGCATTTCATCCGAGGCGTTATCTTTATAGATTTCACCGTTGTTCAAAAGGCTGCGGCAAAAGACGTTCGAGGTCGTCTTTTTCTCCTCAACAAACCCAAGCTTCCACGCCGCATAGGTCATGGTCAGCGCATAACGATCGCACGCCAAGGGGCCGATACTCTTCACAAAGGATTGAAACCCTTTGGGGGGCAGAAGGGTTTCGTAGGCTGGGATGTGTTCTGA
>CAYZXV010000224.1:0-2744 GCA_964482525.1 uncultured Rhodospirillaceae bacterium
CGTGGCTGTAGTCAAGGAAGTCCATAAAAAAGAGTCGGCCGTGCCTAAACGAAGGTCTTTTCCTTCTAGGTTGCCGAGTGATTGGTCTATCAGAACTGAATCGATAAGAGGATTGCCGCTGCTTTCTATAGCCATGCCGATCAGGGCAAATGGGATAAATAAGATTAACATAGAGGCATAGATGGAGTGACCAAGTTTGTCATTGCGAACCATCCGACCAAAACAAAAAATCGTTGCGGTTTGGATAAATATGATCCCGGCCATTTGAATAAAGTTGGCCAGAGGTGTAGGGTTTTCAAAGGGGTGTGCAGCATTAGCATTATAATAACCACCGCCGCTCGCGGTAATAATTTTAATGGCATCAAAGCTTGCAACCGGACCAGCCAGAATAGAGTGTAGTGTTTTGCTTTCAAGGTTATATAGTTCAATTTGTGACGAAAAGGTTTGAATGACGCCCTGTGACACAAGGAAAAGACCAAGGATAACGCTCGCAGGAAAAAGTATGTAAAGAACAGAACGGGTAAGATCGACCCAGAAGTTGCCAATAGTATCGCTTTGGTTGTGCGTGAAGGCGCGTATAAACGCCGCCATGACTGCAAGGGTAATAGATGCCGCAATCACGTTATGAACAGCGATGCCGAGTGTTTGTGAAATGGGCGTAAGCGTTGTTTCCGGAACATAGGATTGCCAGCCCGTGTTGGTGCTAAAACTTGCCGCAATGTTAAAAGCTAAATCAGCGGATATTTCTGGATACGCTTGTGCATAGATAGTCAAGAAAAGAGTCGCAAAACAAAATAGAGAGAAAAAGAAAACGTTTTTCGCATAGATTTGCCATCCGTCTTCTTGATCTGCTTGAACACCTGCCGCGCGATATATAGTGGCTTCAACCGGGCTCAACCAGTTTGAGAGAAAAGTTGGTTTTCCTTCAAATATTCGGGCCATATAAAGCCCCATCGGGCGCGCTAACAGTGTGACCACTGTAAACAGCGCGATCAGCGTCAGCCACCCGGACAGGGGGATGGAAAGAAAACTCATGGATTAGACCACAATAGGCAAAAGGCAGGAGTAAGCGGAGACTATCCGCTTGCTGCTATCTTTCTTGGGTTAATCCTCATCTGGTTGCCTGCCATATACTTCGCGTTTGCCAACATGGTTGGCTTCGCTGACAACGCCTTCTTTCTCCATACGTTCCATCAAAGTCGCCGCTTTGTTGTAGCCTATGCCAAGGTGCCGCTGGATAAAGCTAATTGATGCCTTCCGCTCACGAAGGATGATGTCAACAGCCTTATCGTATAGATCGTTGCTCTCACTTCCGCCGCCGCCCATAAACTCGTCGGGCATATTCTCGCTTTCGTCTGCGGTCACTTCGTCGAGATAATCGGGTTCGCCTTGGGTCTTGAGGAATTTAACGACTTCCTCAACCTCGCGGTCGGATACAAAGGGGCCGTGAACACGCATGATGCGCCCACCGCCAGCCATGTAAAGCATATCGCCATAGCCAAGGAGTTGTTCTGCGCCTTGCTCGCCTAGAATAGTGCGGCTGTCGATCTTTGAGGTGACTTGGAAGCTGATGCGCGTGGGGAAGTTGGCTTTGATCGTGCCTGTGATCACGTCAACCGAGGGGCGCTGTGTAGCCATTAAGATATGAATGCCTGCGGCGCGCGCCATTTGGGCGAGACGTTGGACGGCGCTTTCGATTTCCTTGCCAGCGACGATCATGAGATCAGCCATCTCGTCGACAATGACGACAATATAGGGCAGGGGTGTGAGGTCTAGAGGCTGCTCCTCATAAATAGGTTTCCCTGTATCACGGTCAAAACCGGTTTGTACGGTGCGAGTCAGACTTTCATTGTTTTTCGCGGCCTCTTTAAGGCGCAAATTGTATCCGTCGATGTTGCGAACCCCAAGTTTGGACATGGCGCGGTAACGTTCTTCCATCTCGCGCACGGTCCATTTCAGGGCGACAATGGCTTTTTTGGGTTCGGTCACCACCGGGGCGAGGAGGTGCGGAATTCCTTCATAGACCGATAATTCCAGCATCTTGGGGTCGATCATGATAAAGCGGCACTTCTGTGGCGGCAGGCGGTAGAGAAGGGACAAGATCATCGTATTGATCGCGACCGATTTACCGGAGCCTGTGGTTCCCGCGATCAACAAATGCGGCATACGGACAAGGTCCGTGATAATCGGCACGCCCGCGATGTCTTTGCCCAACACTAAGGGGATAGAGCCTTTATGATCCGTATAGGCTTCGCTGCAAAGGAGTTCGCGCAGATAAACCATCTCGCGGTTTTTGTTGGGAAGCTCGATGCCAATCACGTTGCGGCCTTGGACTACGGCGACGCGCACGGACACGGCGCTCATGTTCCGGGCAATATCATCGGCAAGCGAAATGATGCGCGAGGATCGTGTGCCGGGCGAGGGCTCTAGTTCGTATAGGGTAACAACGGGACCAGGGCTAACCTTAGTAATCTGGCCATAAACCCCGAAATCGGCCAATACGGACTCCAGAAGCTTTGCGTTTTTCTCAAGGACTTCTTCGGAAAGTTCGGTGCCGTCCTTACCTTGTGTTTCCGGCCATTGCAACAATTCCAACGGGGGGAGGGTATGCGCCTCGTCGGCGGTAAGCCGCAGACGCGATTGCTTTGATGAGGCGGCGGGGCGTTGTACCAAAGGCTCCTTTTTCTTCTCCTTCTTGGCGAAGGGCCCAAAGCGGAAATCTTTGGCAGGGATGGCACCTTTAT
>CAYZXV010000225.1:0-2724 GCA_964482525.1 uncultured Rhodospirillaceae bacterium
CGATTGCGACAATGTCACCTGCTTCAGCCTCTTCCACCGGCACGCGCTCAAGACCACGGAAGGCAAGGATCTTGCTGACACGGCCCTGTTCGATGAGTTGGCCATCGCCGCGCATTGCCTTGATCGCCATATTGGTCTTTACACGACCCGATTGGATGCGCCCTGTCAGCAAGCGCCCCAGATACGGGTTGGCCTCAAGAATGGTCGCAAGAAGCGTGAATGGCGCATCGGGATTGACCTTAGGCTCTTCAACATGGCGTAGGATTAAATCAAACAGCGGCGTCAGGTCTTTTTGTTCGTTATTAATATGGTCCATCGACTCCACGGCCCACCCCTGACGGCCAGAAGCAAACAAGGTTGGGAAGTCGAGCTGTTCCTCGCTGGCGTCCAGCGCCGCGAACAGATCAAACACTTCGTTGTGAACTTCATTCACCCGCGCGTCCGGACGATCAACCTTATTCACAACCACCATGGGCTTAAGACCAATGGCCAAGGCCTTGGACACCACAAACTTTGTTTGGGGCAGCGGACCCTCTGCCGCATCGACGAGCAGCACAACGCCGTCCACCATCGAGAGGATACGCTCCACTTCGCCGCCGAAATCGGCGTGTCCCGGCGTGTCAACGATATTGATACGCGTTTCGTTCCACACGATGGAGGTGCACTTGGCCAAGATCGTAATGCCGCGCTCACGTTCCAGATCGTTGGAGTCCATGGCGCGCTCGGCGACCTGCTGGTTCTCACGGAACAAACCGGATTGACGGAGAAGCGAGTCAACCAGCGTGGTTTTACCATGGTCAACATGGGCGATGATGGCGATATTACGAAGCTTCATTTGAGTAACTGACTTTCTTAGGTGTTTACCTTGTTCGATTTCGAAGGACCTGTTCTTTTTGCTTTCAACTAACTTTTTCTTTCACCAACCCCGCCCCTACCCCCTCCCCAAGGGGAGGGGGATTCCACCGTTATAGCGGAAAGTGATTTTCTTGAAGGTTGCCGCCTTCGTTATTGGCAGTGCCGCTAGAACTATCGAGTCCCCCTCCCCTTGGGGAGGGGTTAGGGGCGGGGTGCGTAAAAGTTTATCCTGCACTTTTATCTTGGCCGGACACTAAACAACCCTCGCCCAAAAGGCGAGGGTTTTTAGCCCCCCAACAGGGGAAATACAAGGGTTAATACGTTATTGCCTCTATCTTACTTCGGGGTTCAATCCTTTATATGGGAATGGGGCTGGGTTTGTGTTCATCTGGTGAACAAGAGCGTCCTTAACGTACTGAGAAACGAGGCGGATTGGGCTCACTTCACTCGCCATAACTTCCATGCCATATTGCCCCGCATACATAGACCTTGTCAGACCATAATTGATGGTATCCTGCGCAAAGGTCCCCGAGTTCATCATGTAGGATGCCACGTTCATGGTATTCTTCACCACATCAGCACCCGCATTCATAAAACGGGCTACCAAATTGATACCATCAACGGCCACGTTCTTACCTGCATCTACCGCACCAAGCAGAAGTTCGCCTGTATATTGATTGACGTCTGTCGTGAGCTGCGCCATGGGATCCTTGCGGTCACTGGCAGCCTTGGATTGAGGAACAGAGTCCTTATGCCCACCGCCACATCCAGAATGATCACTCTGCTTGCTCCACTGTTCACTTGTCCAGTAGGTGTTTGTATTGTCGGACTCTTCCATGGTGGATGTCGTAGCGGTTACTGTTTTCACATTATTAGCTTCTTCCATCAGCCCATTTAGTGTTTGGTGCCAATCTTTAGAGGTACGACGGCCTCCGGGTGATACAGTGATATCTGAACAAGCGCGTTGAAAATAAGCTGCCGTTCGCACCGCCATCTGTACGCGGTTTGCAAAATCTGCTTGATCCATCTCTTCTGCCGTTGGAGAAGAGCCATCAAAATTGGTTACGGAAACATAAAGCCGACCCCTATTGTCATACGTTGCCGTAATGGCTTGATTGGCTGTAATGTGATTGGCCAGGAAGTTGTTTGGCTCTGCACTGTTCTGCTGAATCTGGACAATGGGTTTATCCCCAGCATTTACAGGGGTCTCACCGCTTCGCACGACAAAGCTGTCGGATGAAAAGACCGTCGATTTCAACTCACTCCCGGCTCCAGCGACCCCATTTATCACTGCGCTTGCACAATCATGCTTCTCACCCGTGGTTGGGGTCATAAACTGATCAGCTGTTGCAGCGGTACCTACAACGTTCATCGCCAAACCAGCCGCTATCGATGCAATCGCTTTCTTGAAAGCCATGATCAAATTCCTTTCGACCAAAAATGGATTATTTCAATGCATGGCATTCTACAGTTTGGTAATGCTTTCATCCACTGGAAATGGTTTCATGACGGTCAGGATCGGAAGTTTCATGAAATTTTGCTTTCGCACGAAGATGATTTTCGACCTACTATATGTTGTGATTTTTAAAGATACAAAACCGCAACATATAGACGTTTTATGGTTAAAAATGCGCTCTCGTCGTTCTCTTGATCAAAAACCGTACCTTTTCACGCTCGCGAGGGCCACAGAGCGTCATTTTTTATTAACTTATTGATATACAACAATTATGAAAATGGCCAAAACGGAAGGCTTTACCCCACCAAAAGTCGCCCTATGCCAGCCCCCATGGCCCCAAGCGCGATAAGGGTAAGGAACCCTGCCGTGATGCGGTTGAGGGTCTGGACCCCCTTGTCCGTAAAACGACCCCG
>CAYZXV010000226.1:0-2724 GCA_964482525.1 uncultured Rhodospirillaceae bacterium
TCTTCAGTGCCAAAGAATTTTTAAACAACGAGAGAAGATGGTGTCTCTGGCTTGTTGAAATGAAGCCAGAAGAGTTTAAGAACCACCCAGAAATTGCAGCACGCGTTGAGAAAGTTAGAAGATGCAGGGAAGAAAGCACAAGGCCTACAACAAGAAAACTTGCGCTCACCCCCACTCTTTTTGGAGAAATTAGGCAGCCAATCTCCAATTATTTGCTTGTACCGCGTCATTCGTCGGAAAATAGGCACTACATTCCCATCGGCTTCTTTGACAAAGACTACGTTGTTGCCGACTCTTGTTTCTGCGTTCCAAATGCCACTCTCTACCATTTCGGCATTCTCACATCAGCCATGCACATGGCGTGGGTGCGTAGTGTCTGCGGTCGCCTTAAAAGTGATTATCGATACTCTGCAGGGATCGTTTACAACAACTTTCCATGGCCACAGAACATAACGGATAAGCAAAAACAAGCGATTGAGGATGCGGCGCAAGGGGTGCTGGATGCGCGCGCCAAACATCCTGAGGCTTCACTTGCCGATCTTTATGATCCGCTCACCATGCCGCCAGAACTTGTGAAGGCCCACCAGAAACTCGACGCGGCCGTCGATGCCGCGTATAGCAAAAAGAAGTTTCAGGGCGACAGCGACCGCGTGGCGTTCCTCTTTGAACTCTACCAACAACTCGCCAGCCCCCTTGAGGCCAAAAAGAGCAAAGCCAAACGCCGGACGAAATGATCCCTCGGCCCTCTGCACATTAGGCTGTCCAACCGTCGTCACCCCGGGACACTTTCTTTTCGACGAGCACTTGTCGCGCCGAAGTTCGAAGAACGAAGACGGAGCGCGAAGCGAAAGAAAGTTGAACCGGGGGCCAGAGGAAGCTCAAACTCATTCTGGGCCCTGGATCTTCACCCTGCCGCCACTTCGCGCCGTCAGGTCTCGTCCGGGGTGACGAAGGATATAGTCCCCGCCGCAGAACCCTGCCCGCCCCTCCCTGCCGCAGCCCTTTTCTGGCCCCGGCCCAAGCGCCCTACCCTTCCAAACACCTGGTCACCCGAACGCCTTAAAATCCTTGACTTTCGCCCGTCCAGTGCCTATTTCTCCCCTCTCGCGAAAGCGTGGGTGGCAGCGTAGCTCAGCGGTAGAGCAGGGGAATCATAATCCCTTGGTCGGGGGTTCAAATCCCTCCGCTGCTACCAAATTTCTCTAAAAATATCAAAGCGTTACAGGCTGCGCACAAGCGCGGCTGAGGCGCTTTTTTGCCTTCTGGAAGCACTGTGGAAGCAAGAGGGAGGGTAAACCTGCGTGTCTTAGGCGGATTCTGGCGCATGGAGCATTGACGGGTCAGATACAAATTCCACCATTGGCTCCTCAAGAAGACCATCGAAATTGTCTACTCTCCCCCACCGGAAGCCCCAAGGGCTTAAAATGACAACATCTGCCTCAACGGCATCGGAGGATCGTTCATCCCATAGTTTCAGATCTCTAATCTCTTGAATAAAGGTTGTGAACCGATCCTGTGCCATTGTGATTATGTTCGGGTCAAACCCAGCATTGCGTATATGAATCAGTAATGGTTCATAATCAGCCACTCCCTCAGTCGTGTAGAGAGCTAATACTCTCCCATCAAGACGATTATTAATATGCTCCTGCCGGAGAAGTTCTGGTGTCGTCGATGGGCCTGGAGCTGATGTTCGAAATTGAAAAGAACCATTTGATGGATTCCACGAGATCGTCCACTCCATCGGAGGATTTGAGCTGAATCGGGCCACAACATTTTTGGGCGGGTGGAAAGATTTGACCGATTGCGTCTGCATCTCTTTTAGAATCTGGAAGAACCCCACTCCACGCTCAATTGCCCCCATCACTTCTTGAAAGGATAATATGCTGGGGTGTCCTCCGTTGCGCTTTCGCAGACGCAGACCATCGTTCCAGATCACATAGTCGGCATGACTTATTCCGTTTCTAATATCGTCACGGAATACGGTTTCCAACATCTCTGCCAAGCGAGACATGCCAATATTGTTTGCCGTTGTTGCTAAATCTTTGAATGTCGCATTTGCATTTGGGCCAATGATTCTTTTGGGAGCGTTTCTCACTCGCACAAGATCTTGGAACGGCCATAGATTGTATGGCTTTAAGGTTATAACACCCATCATGTTCTTGAGCGTTTCGTATGCGCCGCCTGCTTCGGAAAGCTGGCAATACAACATAAGAACAATACGCAGCCGTTCCTCGTCATACGCTTGTTCCGCATTTGCATGTTTAACAAGCTCATGGAAAACTTGATCGGCAGTTATGGTGGTTGCCCAACCCGGATCTTGGCAACCACGAAATTCCCCGTTCAGTGCACCAGCAAAATCTGCTTCATTTATCTGTCTTGCAAAAGCAAATAAATGGGACATATGCGAACTAAGTTCATTTAGGAAATGATCGGTTTTCATTCGCATGCCTCGGTTGTTTTCATATGTGGCCTTTGCCCGATCAACTATATCTTCGAAGCCTGTATTTCTACAAATCTCATTTTTTGTCTGACTTATCCCCAACTTTTTTGCTCTCCGTCAAAGCGCTGCGGGATCCTGAAGGTTTCTTCAAAAACCGCGATTATTGTTTGTTTTTCATGCCTTTTCTACAATGGAGGCATGACACAAACGCTCGCCCCTATCGTTCGGATCATCCATTTTTCGACACGGCATCATCGTGCCACCCCGACGCTTTGGGCGGCGTT
>CAYZXV010000227.1:0-2722 GCA_964482525.1 uncultured Rhodospirillaceae bacterium
CTGATCCAAACCTATGATCGCGTTTTGGCGCGCCACGATGAGCTTCGCGATACCCTTGCGGGCGGCACGATGCCTGCCGATAAGCTGGTAAAACTTTCGAAAGAATACAGCGACCTCACCCCCGTGGCCGAGGCCATTTTGGCCCTGCGCAAGGCGGAAACCGAACGAAAAGACGCCGAAGCCCTGCTCGCGGATCCCGATTTTAAAGCCGAAGCGCAGACAGAGATTTTGCGTTTGCGCGACCTGATCCCCGATTTGGAAAAACAGGTGCAACGCATGCTCCTGCCCAAAGATATCGCTGACGAACGCAACGCTATCCTTGAAGTCCGCGCAGGCACTGGCGGCGATGAGGCCGCTTTGTTTGCTGCGGTTTTGTTCGACATGTACCGCAAATATGCCGCCGTGCGCGGCTGGCGGTTTGAGGTTATGGACCTTTCGGAAAGCGATCTGGGCGGCCTGAAGGAAGGCACGGCCCTGATCTCTGGGCGCGGCGTGTTCGCTCGCATGAAGTTCGAATCCGGCGTGCATCGCGTTCAACGCGTGCCGCAAACCGAGGCGTCTGGGCGTGTTCATACCTCAGCGGCTACGGTGGCCGTCCTGCCCGAGATGGAAGAAGTCGATGTGCAGGTTAACGAGAACGATCTGCGCATCGATACTTATCGCGCCTCTGGCGCGGGTGGACAGCACGTCAATAAAACCGACAGCGCCGTGCGCCTGACTCACTTACCGACCGGTATCGTGGTCGCCATGCAAGAAGAGCGGTCCCAGATCAAAAACCGCGCCAAAGCCATGAAAGTTCTGCGCGCCCGCATTTATGAAAAACAACGCGAAGAACGCGACAGCGTCTATGCCGCCAACCGCAAACAACAGGTTGGCTCAGGCGATAGGTCCGAGCGCATCCGCACCTATAACTTCCCGCAAAGCCGCGTGACCGATCACCGGATCGAGCTAACCCTCTATAAAATTGACGAGATTATTTGCGGCAACGCACTTGATGAAATCATTGACCAGCTCATCCAGCATGATGAAGCCGAGAAACTTGCCGCGCTGATTGAACAAGGGTAAGGCCATGGACGGCCAACCTCTTGCCTTCATCCTCAAGCACAGCATCGATCAACTTCGCACGGTGGGCATCGACGATCCGGGACTGGATGCGCGGCTCTTAATCACCCATGTATTGGGATGTGAGCGTGTCGACCTGATGATCCAGAAAGATCGGCTTTTGACCCGGCAGGAAATCGACACAATCAATGCCCTCATCGCACGCCGCGCTGCACGCGAACCCGTTGCGCGGATCTTGGGCCTCCGCGAGTTCTGGGGGCTTCCCTTTGGCCTGAACGAAGCCACGCTGGAGCCGCGCCCAGACAGCGAAACACTGATTGAAACCGCGCTCAAGCGCGTGGCTTCGCCGCCAGCCCGTGTGCTGGATCTTGGAACCGGAACAGGATGCCTTCTCCTCGCCCTCCTCCACGAATGGCCCCAAGCCACAGGCCTTGGCATCGACATCGCGCCACGCGCCGTTGAACAGGCACAGCAGAATGCCACACGTCTTGGCCTCTCGGACCGCGCTGCTTTCCGTCAAGGCAACTGGTGTGAAACCCTGACAGAGCATTTTGATGTTATTATCAGCAACCCACCCTATATCCCACACGGCGATCTAACCTCGCTTCAACCCGAAGTCAGGGGGCACGACCCCATGGCTGCGCTGGACGGGGGGGCGGATGGCCTTGCGCCCTATCGTCACCTTATTCCCCTTTTGCCATCCCTCCTTTCGCGCGGCGGACAGGTGCTCTTTGAAGTCGGGATTAGCCAAGCCACTTCCGTTGAAACATTATTAAAAACACATGGGTTTCAGGCGGTTGAAGCAGTCCATGATCTGGGTGGCGTGCTGCGGGTGGTTACAGGCACCTGCCCCTAACCCGTCGAGTTTTGTTTTATTTTTCCCTAACTCCTTTACCATATCGCATAACACAACTTTAGGAGCAGACTTATCATGATCGAACTTCTTTGGTGGCATTGGGCCGTGATTGGTTTCGGGTTTATTCTTGCGGAGCTGGCCTTACCCATTTTTGTCCTGATCTGGTTTGGTTTGGCTGGTTTTCTGGTCATGGCAAGCATGCTTCTTGTCCCTTCGCTTGACCTAACAAGCCAACTGCTGATTTGGACCATCGCCTCCATTCTTATGATGATCCTTTGGTTCCGCATATTCCGCCGGAGCTATCATAAGGTTTTTGTTGGCCGGTCTTCTGCAAACCTAGTTGGCGAAATCGGGCTCATTGTCCAGACGGTTGCCCCATTCCGCGCCGGAAAGGTTCGTTTCCAAAAACCACTCGTCGGCTCTGATTTATGGGATTGTACCGCTGAAGAGGAAATCCCAGAAGGGGCGCGCGTTCGCGTTGAAGCCGTCGAAGGCAACATGGTCGTTGTGAAAAAAGTAGAGAAATGAAAAAGCTCTCTTTCTTCGATATTCTTTCTGCTGGCCTGAGCGCCCTTTTGGGCCTTGCTATTCTATGGGGGGCTCTCACCCTTCTTGCACTCTCTTTGGTGTTTATCCTCCCAATACTCGTTTTTGCCGGTCTGACCTTGGCAGGGTATGTGTGGTGGAAACTACGCCTTTCCACATCAAGTCCTTTTGAAGGCGAGAGCAGAGAGATCAAAATTACAGAAACGGAAACCGGCGGGGACGTTCTTCGCCATATCGAAATCATCAACACGGAGGATA
>CAYZXV010000228.1:0-2708 GCA_964482525.1 uncultured Rhodospirillaceae bacterium
TTGTCTCCTGAGGCACCGCTCGTCGATGCGGTACGGGCCATTGAATCCTCGCGCCGTCGCATGGCGGTCGTTGTCGGTACAAATGCCAAACTTCTCGGCACCCTCACCGATGGCGATGTACGTCGCTGCCTGCTTTCCGGCGGAAACCTCGACACGCCCGTTGAAAAAGCCATGAACACTGACCCCGTCACGGTGATTGAAGGCAGTTCAGACAATTTTATCATCGAAACGCTCCGCCGCGCGAATGTTATGACCGTTCCGATCATCAGCGAAGGCGGCCACTATGTGCGCATGGTCCACCTGTTGGACATTGGCTCGACGGATGCCTTTTCAACAATCACGGGGTTTTCGTGCGCAGTGATCATGGCGGGTGGCGAAGGTCGCCGTCTGCGCCCTGCGGTTAGCGATATTCCAAAGCCGATGGTCGATATTGGGGGCCGCCCCTTGCTAGAGCGGCAAATTCGCCGTCTTGCCGATGCGGGTATTGAACGCTGCTATCTGGCCGTCAATTATATGTCGCACGTGATCGAAAAGCACTTTGGCGACGGGCGGGATTTCGGCATTGAGATCCTCTATCTGCGCGAAGGCGAAAAGATGGGCACAGGTGGCGCGCTCAGCCTGATTGAAGAGCCGATTGATGGCCCCTTCCTCGTCATGAACGGCGATATCATGACAACATCCGATTTTGGACACCTGTACCACTATCACACGACCCAAGAAAAAACGATGACGGTTGGCGTGGTCGAACACCATGTGCAAATTCCTTTCGGTGTGATCAAAACCGTCGATAACAACGTCGTCGGGGTCGAAGAAAAGCCGTCACAACGTTTCCTGTGCAATGCCGGGATTTATGCGCTTCAACCTGAGGTGCTCAACATGATCCCACGCAAACGCTATGACATGACGGATCTCATCAACGATTGCCTTGGGATGGGCAAAGGCGTCTCGGTCTTTCCAATCCACGAGTTCTGGACCGACATCGGCACACCGTCCGACCTTGACCGCGTGCGCGGGGTCTTTGCCCAAATGAAGGAAAGTGCATGAGCGAAACGCTAAAAGGCCAGCAGGTTTTTGTCACGGGCGCCGACGGTTTCATCGGCAGCCATCTGGTTGAGCTTCTTGTTCAGCAAGGCGCAAAAGTCCGCGCCCTCGTCTTCTATAACTCATGGAACCACAAAGGCTGGCTCTCCGACGTTTCGCCAGACGTTCTCAAAGAGGTCGAACTCTTTACGGGCGATGTGCGGGATGCCGAACGCATGCGCCAAGGCGTTGCGGGTTGCGCCTATGTCATGCACCTCTCCAGCCTGATCGCCATTCCCTACAGCTATGACGCGCCGCGCAGCTATGTCGAAACCAACATCACGGGCGCGATCAATATTCTTGAAGCCTGCCGCAGCAGCGATACTCTCACCCGCCTTGTGCATGTCTCAACCTCCGAAACCTATGGTACGGCGCAAACGGTGCCCATTGCCGAAAGCCATCCCTTGGTTGGCCAATCGCCCTATTCCGCCAGCAAGATCGGCGCGGACAAGATGGCGGAAAGCTATGCGCTGTCTTTTGGCCTGCCTGTTGTGACCGCGCGACCCTTTAACACCTTTGGCCCACGCCAGACCGCGCGCGCCGTGATCCCGACGATTGCAAGCCAGCTGCTCTCTGGTGCCGATGTCTTAAAACTGGGGGCTCTGACGCCCACGCGCGATTTCAACTATGCCACCGATACGGCGGCGGGGATGATCGCGCTCGCCTTGTGCAAAAAGGCCGAGGGCCTCACGGTCAATATTGGCTCTGGCGAGGAATGGTCGATTGCGCAAACGGCACAAATGCTATGTGACATAGTTGGGCGTAAAGTCGAAATCGTGTGCGACGAGTCCCGCATCCGCCCCGAAAAAAGCGAAGTGAACCGCCTGCTCGCGGACAACCGCCTGATTGCGGAACTGACAGGTTGGAAAAGCGCCGTGCCGTTCAAGGACGGCCTTGCCAAGACCGTCGCATGGATCGAAAAGAACCTGCACCACTTCGACGTCGGCGCTTACGCGAAGTAATTCACCTTAAGCTTTCGCTTCTTCGGCTTTCGCCTCTAACGCCTGCGCCTTTGACACGCGCTTGCCATGGTCCTCGCCGATCATCAAAACAACGGCGGGGTGGACGAACAAAGTAAACAGCGTCCCGATGCTAAGCCCTGCGACAATCACCAGCCCCATGTTAAAGCGCGATTCCGCGCCCGCGCCGCTTGCAAAGACAAGCGGAAGCACGCCCATCACGGTCGCGGCGGTCGTCATCAAAATGGGGCGAAGGCGAATGCCGGAGGCATGGACGATGGCCTGACGCTTGCTCATCCCCTCGGCCATCAATTTGTTCGCAAACTCGGCGATCAAGATGCCGTGTTTACTGATCAGGCCCATAAGCGTGACAAGCCCAACCTGCGTATAGATATTAAGGCTTGCGCCAATCATGCCGCCCATCGAGATGAACAGAAGAGCCCCGGCCATCGCCATTGGCACAGAGATCAGGATGGTAATCGGATCGCGAAAACTTTCGAACTGCGCAGAAAGGGCAAGAAAAATGATAATAAGGGCAAACAGGAAGATCATCACAAAGCCACTCTTTTCCTGCATAAACTGGCGCGACTGCCCACCGAAATCGACGGTATAGCCCTGTGGCAATTCCTCCCTTGCAAGCGTCTCAAGCGACTCGAGCACATCACCAAG
>CAYZXV010000229.1:0-2663 GCA_964482525.1 uncultured Rhodospirillaceae bacterium
CTATGACCACGATCGGCGTTTTAGAAATGGGTGTGCTTGAACCGCAGGAGCTTCGTTTCGGCGATCATGCGACGCGTGTTCAAAATTATTTTTCGGGACAGCGCGATTTAAGTTTTCACGCGTTTCCGGTTGCTGCGACGGGGGTTGTTCCGGGTTTTCGGGCCTGTGACGCATGGGTGATCACCGGCTCGGCGCACAGCGTGTATGATGATGTGCCGTGGCTGCCTGCGATGGTTGCCTTTGTTCAAGAGGCGGTGAAGGGTGGAGTACCCCTCCTTGGAATTTGTTTTGGTCATCAATTGATGGCGCATGCCATGGTCGGCAAGGTTGAGAAATCCACCAAAGGCCGCGGCATCGGCATTCACCATTATGATCTAACGGCGGAGGGTCAAAAGATTTTTGGTGATCACCGTGAGATCCGCCTGATGGCGTCGCATCAGGATCAGGTGGTTGTGCCTTCGCCAAACGGCAGATTGTTGGCGGCTTCCGCGTTTTGCGAATATGCGGGGGTTGCGTATGGCGATCACGTGCTCTCTGTGCAGGGGCATCCCGAACTGACGGTTGAGGCCGAGCGCGAGATTATCGAACGCTGGCAGAAGGCCGATCCCGTTTCGCAAGACGTTTACGAAAAGGCGCTGCGTTCTGTTGATGACGATCAAACGGATGCGTTCACACTAGCCCCAATCTTTGCCAGCGTTCTTAGGGGCGCGAAGCTGGGGTGAGGGGCTCAAATCCTTAACAAAATAGCCGTGTAGCAAGTTTTTTTCATGAATTTGCGTTTGAAGTCGTTTCGTTAACCCATTGAAAATAAACTATAACCAAAAATAGTTTGCAAGGCGTAACGATTTTTCTTGACTTAAGAAGCTGATTTGGGGTATTGAAAAATATGTCGAAATTCGCCCAGATTCCGGCGTTGTTTCGAAATAGGGATAAACAAGCTGCCGAAAGGCGGCTTTTTTTTTTCTTTGGGGGATGACACGGTTTTAGTGCTGAGCGAACCCCGCCCCTAACCCCTCCCCAAGGGGAGGGGGACTCTACCGGTATTGTTGGAAATGATTCTCTTTTGCGTTCAATATTTTTATAACGTTCTATCCGCAATAGCGCAGGTATCCCCCTCCCCTTGGGGAGGGGTAGGGGCGGGGTTGGTCAACAGGAGGGATAAATATCAGCCACGGACTTTTCCATCTATTCCCAGTCCCTCCCTTGCGCCGCACCCTTCAAAATCGTAGGGTGGGGCGTTTATTTCTGGAAAGGCGAAAAGGTATGACCAAAACAGCAACAAAAACAAAGGCTGAGCCTGTTTACAAGCGCGTGCTGCTCAAGCTTTCGGGCGAGGCTTTGATGGGCGAGCGCGACTATGGCCTTGATCCCGCGACGGTCAGCCGCGTCGCCGAGGAAATCAAGGATGTGGTGGCCGAAGGCGTTCAGGTTTGCGTTGTGATTGGGGGCGGGAATATCTTTCGCGGCGTGTCGGTCGCGGCCAAGGGGATGGATCGCGCCACCGCCGACTATATGGGGATGCTCGCCACCGTCATGAATGCGCTCGCCATGCAAAACGCGCTGGAGAAAATCGGGGTTCAGACGCGTGTGCAGTCCGCTATTCCGATGTCGACGATCAGCGAGCCCTATATTCGTCGCCGCGCCATGCGCCACATGGAAAAGGGGCGGGTGGTGATTTTTGCGGCGGGTACCGGCAATCCGTTCTTTACGACGGACTCGGCGGCGGCGCTGCGCGCCTCCGAAATGCAGTGCGAGGCACTGCTCAAAGGCACCAAGGTCGATGGCGTTTACAGCGCCGATCCTGTCAAGGATAAGACGGCCACGCGATATGAACGCCTGACCTATCTTGATGTGCTGGCGCAGGATTTGCAGGTTATGGACACTTCGGCCATTTCGCTTGCGCGGCAGAGCAATATTCCGATCCTTGTTTTTTCCATCTTTGACCATGGCGCGTTCGCCAAGGTTGTGATGGGCAAGGGCAAGTTTACGATCATCACGGACAAAAAAGCTTAAAAGGGAGAACAGATCATGGATTTAGAAAACGTCAAACAACGCATGGACGGCGCGGTCGACGCTTTGCACCGTGAGTTTGCAGGACTCCGCACGGGACGTGCCTCGGCCTCGATGCTCGATCCCGTTCAGGTCGAAGCCTATGGCAGCCTGATGCCGCTTAATCAGGTCGGCACCGTTGGCGTCCCCGAACCGCGCCTTCTGACCGTTCAGGTCTGGGACAAGGGCATGGTCAAGGCCGTGGAAAAGGCGATCCGCGATTGCGGCCTTGGCCTCAATCCTCAGCCCGACGGCGCGCTCATCCGCGTGCCTGTGCCGGAACTTAGCCAAGAGCGTCGTCAGGAACTTGCGAAAGTTGCAAGCAAGTACACCGAGCAAGCGCGTATCGCTGTGCGCAATGTGCGTCGCGATGCGATGGACAGCGTGAAGAAACAGGAAAAGGCGGGCGAGATTTCCGAGGATGAATTGGAAACACTGGAAGAAAAAATCCAAAGCCTGACAGACGCGGCGATTAAGAAAATCGACGAAGCCCTTTCGCACAAAGAAAAAGAGATCATGGTAGTGTAGGGGGGGGGAAGAAGGCTAAGAGAAAATCACCCTCCCCTTGCGGGAGGGTCGAAAAAATCGAACCCCGCAGGGGGAGATTTTTTCGG
>CAYZXV010000230.1:0-2657 GCA_964482525.1 uncultured Rhodospirillaceae bacterium
GGAAGCGTATCGGAAAGCTGATTCACCGGTAAACATGTGTAACTCATACCTGAATTGTATATTTTAGCTGAAAATGACACACTATTGCAGTTGAAAATGACACAGTTTAATCATCGGTAAAGGTATTTAATTTTTTGTAGTTTTTGCATTTTCAGTCTTTGTTTTCATCCATTGTTGTGTTTCTTTTAATCGATAAGAGATTCCATTCATATTTACGATATACGATTTATGGGTTAATCTGTCAACCATTGCCGATGCAAGGATTTTATCAGTGAAGATTTCATTCCATCGATCGAAGCCCAGGTTGGTGGTGATAATGGTTGATTTGCGTCCTGCTCTTAGTGAGATATGATTGAACAGTGCTTCGGCTCCCTCCTTATTGAAGGAGATATACCCAAATTCGTCGCAAATGACCAGATCGTATTTTTCAAACTTTTTCTGTAAACGCCCCAATTTTTTCTGCGACTCACATTCTCGTATTTGAGTGAGTAGGTGTGGCACTGAGGTATATAGAACGCTATATCCCTGTAAACACGCTTTTATGCCCAAGGCGATTGCACAGTGTGTCTTTCCGGTTCCAGGATTACCGAAGAGAACCAGATTTTGGGTGTTCTTTATAAATTCAAGTGTTTCCAGTTCAGGCATAACCAGGGCCATGTCCTGCGGTAGTTCAGCTCGATTGAGATCTTGGATATACTTAAGCTGCGGGAATCCAGCCTTGCGTATTTGACCACGCTTCTTGTTTTCTTCTCGTTGATCGACCTCCGAACGCAAAAGGGCAGTCAGGAATTGGTCGTAAGTCCATTTCTCACCGATGGCTGATTGCATGGTCTTACTCAAGGCCGCCCTAATTCCGGAGAGTTTGAGGGATTTTGTCAAGTTTGAAATCTGTTCCTTGTAGGACAGTTCCTGTGTCAGTGTGTCCATGATGAGTTTTTAAAAAGAGTTGTGATGATGGATAAGTTTTGTGCCGAGTAATCGGCTATCTGGTCGTTTCCAACAGGGTTGAAGGTACCATCTTCTGACTGTGTTCCTTCAAGAACCGAGCGTATTATCTCTTGCGTGACCTGCTTTACGCCTTTTTGTTCGGCAATGATGGTAGCAGCACAAAGTTCATCGTATGTCCTTTGGTTCTCAAATGCCCAAACTAAAAGCTCGATAAAAGATTTGCTCTCATACGTGAAGTGACGGTCATACAACAGCCTGATGTTCTCTGGTGCTTGTTGCAAGGCAACGGATTGTTTTAACGCCCCCGGTTTGACCACGAGTATCTTCAGGTAATGCTTTAGATCCATCACCCATGCGTGGGTATGAGCCCGTGCATGACGGGCAATTTCTTTCTTTTCGTTACCCGATGTGTCGTACGCAACGACCTGTTCACTGTAGAGTTTGACCCATACTTTGCTCCGGATATAGTCGCTTGGTACCGAGTAATGGCTTCCAAGAAGGCTGAACGTAGAAAGCTTGTCCACCCTATAGTCCCTGGCCTCAAAGCAGGACATGTCCGCTTCAACGGGACGCAGGCAACTACGCTCCTGCTCGTAGTTTGTCCGAATCTCGTCTTCCGCATTGATTTGATCACATACAGTCAACAGGTATTCATTGGCCTCTTCCAGCGAGTCAAAGTTGTATCTTTCGGCAAAGGCTCTTCTACGGAGAACCTCAACGCTACGCTCCACATGGCCCTTTTCGTTGCCGGAGCGAACGTTGCAAAAGCGGAAGCGGAAACCATAGTAGGCCGACAAGTTGATAAGTGTCTGAGTAGGTTCCTTCTCGTTGCCCAGGAAACTCTTGATGGCTGTCTTCATGTTGTCATAAACCATGCATCCGGGAATGCCACCGTAATAACGAAAGGCTTGCACGTGTGCTTCCATGAAGGCTAGCTTGTCCTGACGATGAAATAGTTGTCCCCAGCGCCCGTTGCTGCAAAGTGCGGTTGTGCCCAGATAAAACCTGTTATGTTCGCCCTTAATGAAGAGATGGACGTCGCCCCAGTCGAACTCAAGAATCTCACCTGGGATATACCATTGCTTAATATAACCATCCCTGGCAATAACCTTTGTGCCATGTGCACGTTTCTCACGCACGTAATCGGCCACTGTCTCATAGGATATACTATGGCCGGACTTTCGTACATCACGATGCATGTCGGTCACTAATTTCAGTTGTTTGCGCAAACCGACATGCATCTTGAAGGTATTGTCCAACAGGGCTTTATCAATGATGTCGGTCATTTCTTTGGTCAGCTTACGCTTTGATCTGCCCGTTGCATCATATTTTGGCCGAGTGGTCAATAAGTCCTCAATGGCCTCGTGTTTTGTCATTGATGCTTGGGTGGCAGCATTGTACATGTTGCGGAGTTTGATAACTGTCTTACGACACTTACCGGACAAGCGGGATACTTCGCAGTTGTTCATCTCTCGCCTGAACATGGAAAAAATTTCGTTTCGATTCATAAGGTCAATCATTTTACTCGGGCTTTAGAATTGCCCGAAAGTTAATAAAGAGTTCTTGATTTGAGATTTAGACCTGCTCACTCGCTTGTTCGGCCAGCCTCACTGCGCTCTTTCGCAGGTCTATACAAACACTCTTTTCGCTATGATTAACTGTGTACTTTTCAACTAAAATGGGTGTGTACTTTTCAAGTAAAATCTACA
>CAYZXV010000231.1:0-2620 GCA_964482525.1 uncultured Rhodospirillaceae bacterium
GAAGTTCACAAGTTGAATTACCTCATTGCGGCTGCCGATACGGTCAATCCGCCCGAAACGCTGAATGATACGGACGGGGTTCCAGTGAATATCGTAGTTGACGCAATAGTCGCAGTCTTGTAGGTTCTGTCCTTCCGAAATGCAGTCTGTGGCAATCAGCACCGAAATGTCAGAGGTGTTGTTTGGCATCAAAAGGTTTTTGTCCTTTGAAATCGGGGAGAACAAGGTCAGCACCTCGTTCATAGAAGCCCGCTGTCCTTTTATCGTGGTTTTGCCATCAACACTTCCTGTAATCATAGCCGTATCAAGCCCAAATTTAGACTTCACGAATGAACTAACATGGTGATACAGATATTCTGCCGTATCTGAGAACGCTGAGAATATCAGGATTCTTCGGTTGCCATCGTTAATCGGGTTCATCAGTTTGCCTTCGATAAGTCCGAAAAGCGTCTGGAGCTTTGTGTCGTGTTTTGGCGTGATATCATCAATCAACATTTTCAGCAAGGCAAGCTCCTCGCTGTCTTCTGAAAGCCTGTCTCGCCATGTTTTATAATCCATGTCGCCAAGGTCAATCTTGATGCTGTGTTCGGCGGCAAAATACTCCGTATTGCGATCATCATCGTCGAAGTCCGCGTCGCCTGTGAGTTCCCGTCCGTCGATAACCGAATAGCCGCCACTTGTGTAGGCATCTATTTCGGCAATTGTGCTATCGATTAATTGCTTAACTCGCCCAACAGTGAGCCGAAAGGACTCCACTGAGCTTTCGAGGCGTTTCATGAGGTTTATGCTCATCAAACGGCGTATACCCATCTCGCGCCCTGCGCGGTTGATGTTGCGGGAGGTATCAACATATTTATGGAGCATACTTGGGAATATGTAATCGGTAGGGATATACACCGAGAGATTCAATTTCATTAGCTGATAGTAAATTTCGCTGTAGTTTATTGCGCTTTCTAAATCGGTCAGGCGCGGTCGCAAAGAGATGGGCTTCAATCGTTCGGGGAATGAGCCTATCTCCTTCATATTGTAATATTTTTCTATATGTTTACGGGAGCGAGCGATGGTCACGCTGTCCAGCACCTCAAAAAAGTCGAAATCGAGTGACTTTAACAGCGAGTTCGTAGTTCTTTCGTCCTCTTCCTTCTTGTTCCACTGGTTGAATTGCTTTTGGGCGCTTCTAAAAATTTCATCTATTGTGCGATTTATGCCGAGTTTCTCATTGATGAGACTCGGATTGCCCTCATAAGCAAGTTCAAGCTGGTGGCGAAGATCGGTAAAACGGTTGTTGACTGGAGTTGCCGAAAGCATCAAAACCTTCGTCTTTACTCCCGTGCGTATAACACGGTTCATTAAACGAAGGTAGCGATTCTCGCGACGGTCTTCTCCATATACTTCACCGCCGTTTCTGAAGTTATGGGACTCATCGATTACCACAAGGTCATAATTCCCCCAGTTAAGCCTGTCCAAATCAAGTCCGTTGGATTTGCCGCGATCCCTTGAAAGGTCCGTATGATATAGCACATCATATCGCAAGCGGTCGGCAGCTATTGGGTTGTTCACATAGTTGTCTTTATATGTATTCCAGTTATCCGACAACTTCTTAGGGCACAAAACAAGCACGGAGCGGTTGCGATTTTCATAATACTTAACGACAGCAAGGGCGGTAAATGTTTTACCAAGTCCTACGCTGTCTGCAAGGATACATCCGTTATATGATTCAAGTTTGTTAATAATCGCAAGTACGGCGTCCTTTTGGAATGCATATAACATATTCCAGATTTTACTCTCTTTAAATCCCGTCGCTTCATTGGGTAAAACGTCCTCGGAGATATCCTCCAAGAACTCATTGAAGATATTGTATATTGCCACAAAGTAAATAAACTCTGGTGCGTTTTCGTTATAGGCCGCAGTGATACCATCGATGACCTGCTCAGTCACATCTTGCATCAGGCTCTTGTCGTTCCAAATTTGATTAAACATACGGATATACTCGCCGGAGAGCGGCGCAAACATCTTATTAACCGGATTAATGATATTGTTGCCACGCTCGCAACCGATGTCGGAAGTGGTGAACCCATGTAGTGGCATATAGGTCGTGCACTCATTTCCTTCAACATTCATAAAACCACTGATGTTCCCGCCTGTGAGGTTGGAACGGAACTTTACCTTCTTACGAATCCAGTCGGAACACTCGCGGGCAATTGCCTTTTGTGTCAATTCATTACGAAGCTTCACTTCAAACTCCGTGCCGTAGAGTGAACGCTCACGGTTAAGGCGTGGGATGTAGAACTCTCGTTTTTCCTTGGGCGCCTTCTCATGCAGGAAAGTCGGTGAGGTGAAAATAAAACGCAACTCATCGATGCCATCAAGCTGTTTCTTGAGGGCTTGGTACGCATATATGGAGAAACAGGCAGCCGCTATGGACAGCTTGTCGCCCTTGTTTATCGAAACGGTCAAGTCGTCCTTAACCGTTTTATTCACATTATCAAGCATTTCTGGCATCTGCATATTATTGACTCCTTAGAATTTCATTCGATTTACTCCTTGATTTTGCCCTTGCGTACCCACTCATCAACTTCGGAGATTTTAAACTTATAGCGTTTCCCGGCTTTATTAAATG
>CAYZXV010000232.1:0-2614 GCA_964482525.1 uncultured Rhodospirillaceae bacterium
TTTGTAATATATTCTCGGATTATACCGTTGGGTCATTGCTTTCCAAGCCAAATCGAGAAATTGTCTTGATTCGAATCCGTCCGGTTGTACCAATAACTATCTGAATTATAATTGTATTTTATGTCTGCTTCTCTTTCCGGGGGAAATGGGTTTGTTTTGTTTGATTGTTGTAATGGTCAAGGGTTTCTATACCGTGCAGCGCAAAATTGGGCCCATAAGGCACCATACCACCGAATGTTTGCCCACAGCTTCATCCCCATTTTTGCCCCCAACTTTTCACATCGGTGGGGTGGGGTGGCGATATCTTTTCGAAACTATTTATGCTATTAACCCTGACCTATTCAAAACGACATCGTACCAATTCAGGGTTAGGCTGAATCATGTCAAGAACGTGGCAATCAGAGGTTAAAGTTTGGTGACAATCATTAACAACTCTTTTTGATGTTTCTTGACATAGATCAATTGGGTATACCATATTTTGTGTTTCAATAGTCCCACATCGCCTTCATATAGTAGGTGTTTGTCGATTAGAAAATCGCTTTGCTGTTGTTTTGTCTGCTTTTTTGGGAGGTTTAGGGTATGCACGATCAGGCCACTGCACAGGTTATCCCGTTTGATAAACTTGTTGCCGCCGCAGACCGCGACCAGCGGAAGACCGGGACGGATATCAATTGCTCGGAGTCGGTTGACGAATATCTCTCTAAGTCCGATTGGCGCATCAATGCGAACGCCAACGTCGGCTATAGCCATGCGGGTCTCATCAACAACCTTGCCGGTAAAGTGATCGCCAATTTCTGGCTGGATCAAATCTATACGCAGGATGAAGGCAAAGCGCACCGCGAAGGCGACTATCACATTCATGATCTCGACAGCCTGTCTGGCTATTGCGCCGGGTGGAGTCTGCGTCAGCTTCTCAGCGAAGGGTTCAATGGCGTGCTTGGCCGCGTCTCCTCCCGTCCGCCGCGCCACTTCCGCGAAGCCTTGGGCCAGATGGCGAACTTCCTAGGCATCCTCCAGTCCGAATGGGCTGGGGCGCAGGCCTTCTCCTCGTTTGACACCTATCTGGCGCCTTATGTGTTCCGCGACCAACTTGATGACGATGAAATCCGCAAGGCGATCCGCCAGTTCGTCTACAATCTAAACGTGCCTGCGCGTTGGGGCCAGTCGCCCTTTACGAACGTGACGCTCGATATCACAGTACCGGAAGATTTAAAGGCACAGATGCCGATGGCGCGTGGCGACCATTTATTCAGCAAGCTCAAGAAGGGTGAAGCCGACCGTTTGCTTGCGCTTGCGAAATATCGCCGTCCGGGCCTCAAGGACCTGACCGAGATGACTTATGCCGACTTTGTGCCGGAGATGGAGCGCATCGTCCTCGCCTATTACGAGGTGATGACCGAAGGCGATAGCACGGGCCAGCCCTTTACCTTCCCGATCCCGACCGTGAACATCACCGAAGATTTCGATTGGAACAACCGCATCGCGGACGCGATCTTTGAGAACGCGGCCAAGGTTGGCAGCTCGTACTTCCAAAACTTTATTGGAAGCCAATACAAGCGCGACGAAAACGGCAATAAGGTCGAAAATCCAGAAGCCTACAAACCCGGCGCGGTGCGTTCGATGTGCTGCCGTCTCCAACTCGACCTGCGTGAGCTGCAAAAACGCGGCAACGGCCTGTTCGGTTCCGCCGAAATGACGGGGTCGATTGGCGTCGTCACGCTGAATATGGCCCGTTTGGGGTACAAGTTTAAAGGCGACGAAATCGGTCTGTTCGCCGAGATTGACAAGCTGATGGATATGGCCAAGAGCACGCTTGAGAAAAAACGCGTGTTTGTGAACGAGATGTTCGAACGCGGCCTGTATCCGTATACACGTCGTTACCTGTCAAGCTTCCGCAATCATTTCAGCACCATTGGCGTCAATGGCATGAATGAAATGGTGACCAACTACACCGATGGGTTGCACGATATGACGGATCAAGAGGGCATCGCGTTCTCGATCAAGATCCTCGATCATATCCGCACGCGCCTGCGCGTGTATCAGGAAGAGACGGGCAACCTCTACAACCTCGAAGCCTCACCGGCCGAAGGCGCGACCTATCGCTTTGCCAAGGAAGATTTGAAACGCTTCCCCGGCATCCGTCAGTCCGGCAACGGCCCGAATATCTACTACACCAACAGCTCGCAGCTCCCGGCCTCGCACACCGACGATCCGTTCGAGGCCCTTGATCTGCAAAACAAGCTGCAGTGCAAATATACGGGCGGCACAGTGCTGCACATGTATATGAACGAGCGGCTTGAAACGACGGACTCCTGCCGCCGCTTTATCCGTGCGGTTCTTGAGAATTACCAGCTCCCCTACATCACGATCACCCCGGTGTTTTCGGTGTGCGACGAGCATGGCTATCTCAAGGGCGAACACCCCGCGTGCCCACATTGTGGTGAGCGCACACAGGTCTGGACCCGCGTTATGGGTTACTTCCGCCCGGTGGACAGCTTTAACATTGGTAAGAAGGGCGAGCATCGCGAACGTCTACACTTCACCGAAGATGCCATCCGTCGTCACAACGCATATGCATATTGATGCGTCTATGATACGGCTGTGTGATGCGTTT
>CAYZXV010000233.1:0-2603 GCA_964482525.1 uncultured Rhodospirillaceae bacterium
ACCGTCCCCGTTCGGCACGATCGGTCCCCTGGGCCATGGCGGCGCAAGAACGGTCCAGATAATGGTCGACCAAAATCCTGTCGCCGACCAAATAGCTGACCCGCCGAGCGGGATAGGCGAGGCGCAGAGCATTAGCACCCATTTGTCGGACATAAGGGGGTAGTTCCTCAAGCCCGTATGGGTAACGGTTAAAGGGTTCACAGGTTTTTGCATCCATAGGCCCCATTCGCTTGCCATTGTCGATAGGACGGACTTTGGTGACATATAGATAGCTCGATGGATTGGCGACCACAAAGCGAAGAGAGAACCCCTCTTTTTCAAGCATAGCCGCGCCCCGCCCGGCGGCGGCATAGCGTTGAACGAAATCGCCACCCATGCCATGCCCGACAACCACAACTTGGTTGAGTGAGGGAAACCGTTCTTTATCGCCCAGAAACATCAAAAGAACATCAATCGCGGTAAACGAGCTGATCCCCTTTTGTGTAGGTGTGAGTCGGGATTCGCCGCCCAGGTGCCACCCATCCTCAATAGTCCAACGCGAGACAAAAGCACCATTGTCGGGCAGGTGCTTTGCAAAACGCGCAAGGTCGACTTCCAACGGAAACTGTGGAGCGAGCATAAGCGTCTGGTTTTCTTCTTCACCTGCAAGGGTCATCAGCGTCGCTAGGCTCTCAGCAGCGTTCCGGGTGAGGTCGTGAATAGCGATGATGGCGCGGGTCACATTGGGGTGCGTTTCGGCAAGGTCGCGGGTGCCCGCAATCGGGAGCAATTGCGGTTTAGCCCCTTCGCCAGAGCCAGGAGGAAGAAGAGGCATATATTGTTTCGGCAGCGCAGACACGGCGGTTATAGGCAGACTCTGCCCTGTGTTTGTTTGTTTTGCCGGTTTCTTTTTATCTTTCGTATTTTTTCGGGGGGTCGGAATGGCCCCGTCGGGAACGGGTGGGGCGAGCGACTCGTCTACGCGGGCCGATAAATCAGGCTCATAAAGTGGCGATATGGCAGAAAGGGGGGTATTTTCAGGTTCTTCTTCTGGTACTTGCGGTGCGGTATAGACCTTATAAGTTGTGGGCGCGGGTTCCTTGGTCTCGGCGGCAATGGGGGCAGGTTTTTCGTCGCCTTTGGCTGCGGCCTGTTGGGTTTCAAGGTCCTTTTGTTTCCGCCGGGCGAGCTCTTCGGCCTTTTTTTCTGCTTCTTGCTTTTGCTGTGCGGCTTTTCTGAGGCGGTCTGATTCTTCCGGAGTGGGGGCAGCTAGAGACCCAAGGCTGTCAGAAAGGCCGCCAAAAACAGAGTCTATGGAAAAGGTTTTGCCCTGCCCGGCATTGCTAGCGCCCTCAGCCCGTTCAACCATCTGGGCATGGGAGGCAGGAGGAGCAGCGTCTGCGGTCCCCGGCCACAAAAAGGCCAGGAAAACCAAGGCTAAAAGATTTCCAGCTTGTTTCCGTCGCACGATCATGAAAATATCCGTCCGGGATTCCCGGAATGTAAGGACAGGGGGCTTTTGCCCCTTTGGTTTTGAACCTTAAGAACAAATAGAGCCAGATGACAAGCCTAAAACCCCTACGCGTAGCAGCTTTAGTTGATTTGCCCCGAAGTCCGCTTTCCGGCGGCCATGTTAAAGGATGGGAGAGCCTTGCCCGGGCGGCGATTACAGCAAATCTTCCCCTTGATTTGACCGTTTTCTTTTCCGGGCCTGCGCCCTTAAGTGAATCGTGGGCCAAACGCGTGCGTATCCGCCACTTGCCACCAGTGTTTAGTACCGCCCGACTTAAATTTCTGCCCTATGTGCCTGATCATACCGACCTTGCCCCCTATCACAGCCAATTGGCAAAAGAGTTGCGGGCCTTTGATGTGATTCACACAACGGATGGCTTTTTTGCCTTTGCGCGCACAGCTGAGCGTGTGGCGCGGCGATATAAGATCCCGCTTGTGACGTCGTTTCATACCGACACGCCAGCTTATGCGCGTGTGTTTACCCATGCGATGATCGAAAGCTGGTTTGGTCATGGCCGCATCGCGCGGTTTTTTCTAGAAACGCTTCGTTTGCCCGAACGGCAGCAGGCTAAAAAGATCGCACGATTGAAAAAACATCTTTCGGCATGCGCAGCGGCTTTTGTAACGCGGGAGGCTGATCGAGCTTTGGTTCACAGCGTTTTAGCTGAAGAGAAGATTCATACATTGCGAAATCGCGTTGATATGACTCTGTTCGGACCGCACAAAAAGGACAGGCGCGGCGTCGAAGGCGCCTATGGTATTCCAGAAGGTCGGGTGTTGATCCTGTTTGTTGGGCGTCTTGATGTTGGTAAGAATATTTACACGCTTATCGAAGCGATCGAGAACTTGATTTCCGAAGGTCGGGATGTCCATCTGATTACGGCAGGCCTTGGTCCAGCAGAGGAGGATTTGCGCGGACGGCTTGGTGATCGTGTCACTGTTGCTGGCTATGTAGAGCCAGAAGAGCTCGCCGTTTTGTATGCCAGCGTCGATTTGTTCGTTTTGCCTTCCGAGGTGGAAATAGGAAGCCGCGCGGCGACCGAGGCGCTTGCCTCCGGTGTGCCGCTTCTTGTCTCAGAAAAATGCGCTGTGGCGTCAGCCTTTGATTTTAC
>CAYZXV010000234.1:0-2574 GCA_964482525.1 uncultured Rhodospirillaceae bacterium
TCATTGGCGGTCCGGATGGCGACACGGGTCTGACCGGTCGCAAGATCATCGTCGACACCTACGGCGGCGCTGCTCCACATGGCGGCGGTGCCTTTTCGGGCAAGGACCCCACAAAGGTCGACCGCTCGGCAGCCTACATGGCACGTTATCTCGCTAAGAACGTTGTGGCGGCTGGCATCGCCGACCGCTGCACCATCCAACTTGCCTATGCGATTGGCGTGTCGGAACCGCTGTCTGTTTATGCGACAACGGACGGCACTAACCATGTCGACGATGCCAACCTCGTTGACGTTCTGCGCCAACTTGTGAAGCTCTCGCCACGTTCGATCCGCGAACGCCTTCAACTGAACCGACCAATCTATCGGAAGACGGCTTCGTTCGGTCACTTTGGCCGCGAGCCCGAAGCCGATGGCCACTTCTCATGGGAACGCCTCGACCTCGTTGCCGAGCTGAAGCGGGCATATAAGCTCTAAGACGCCAATAACACATCCCCTGTCCTTGCTATCGCAAGGGCAGGGGGTTTTTGTGTTCAACAACTACTCCCCATTGCTAATGGCTCACCTTTAACGGCTTAACCATTATTGCTAACCCGTTGATTAATGTGACGTCTGAAACCTTGACCAGAACGGCTCAATTTGAGAGAGTCTAGCGGCAAAAGGAACAGATCATATGACGTTCACACACTCTTTTCTGGCCCCAACTGGGCGATGGCAAAAGCGGCCCTAACCACCGGCCCCCGCGAGGGGGCGATGTGCGCCCATGCGCCCCGCTTACCCCTATGACAGAAAAGAGCTTCCCATGATCTCCTCCATTCTCAATGGCACCACGCCTTTCGCGCTGATCCGTTTTCAGTCAGAAGAACGCATCTTGTGTCTGCGTGGCCCCATCACTGTCCACGAAAAGCTTGCCGATATCCCACGCCAGAAGCATGCAACCGATACGCAAACCTTCGACACGCTCAGCATCTTACCTTATCGACAAGTAGAAGAGCTTGGTTTTCTCGCGCGACACGAAAATGAAAAGATTCTGACCCTAAATATCAAAGAGCAGAGCTACGTCCCTCTTGCCGATTTTCTTGCGGCGCTTCCCAATGAAACACTGACCATGGAAGGGCAGGGCAGTTTTACCCCAGATGATGCCGCGTTTGCCGCCATGGCCCAACGCATCATCGACGAAGAAATCGGTAACGGCGCAGGATGCAATTTTGTCGTGCCGCGCACCTATCAGGGACGCATTGCCGCCTTCAACCGCGCCAAGGCGCTCAGCGTCTATCGGCGTTTACTTGAAAACGAGTACGGCACTTATTGGACTTTCCTGTTTTTCACGGGTGAACGTTATTTCATCGGCGCTACGCCAGAGCGGCATTTGTCCAGCAAGGGCGGACAGGTCAAAATGAACCCCATCAGTGGCACCTTCCGCAAGATGGATCACACAAAGGACGAAGCCCTACCAGCCTTGCAGACCTTCCTCTCCGATCAGAAGGAAATCTTTGAGCTTTTGATGGTCGTCGACGAAGAACTCAAGATGATGGCAGAAATATGCAGCTCTGGCGGCCAAGTCGTCGGCCCTATGATCAAGGAAATGTCAAAACTGGCCCACACAGAATATGTTTTGGTTGGCCAATCAGATCGCGACGTCGTTGACATGCTGCGGGAAAGCATGTTTGCCGCCACCGTCGTCGGCTCACCCATCGAAAACGCTTGCCGCATCAATTATCGCCATAATCCGAATACGCGCGGTTATTATGGCAGTGCGCTCGCACTACTTGGGCGGGATGAGGGAGGCGACACGCTCGACTCGCCCATCACGATCCGCACGGTAGATGTTGCGGTGGATGGGTCCTTTTCGATCCGCGCCGGGGCAACAATCGTTCGCGACTCTGACCCGATCAGCGAGACGGCAGAAACAGCGGCGAAAGCGCGTGGCATGCTTGCAGCACTTGGGATCACCGCAGGCCAAAGCGACAAGCTTTATCGCCTTGGTGAGACCGTTTACGGCGAAGATTTGATGATCAATCTCTCCTCGCGCAATGCAAAACTTTCACGTTTCTGGATTGAAGACCAAAGCGACACACGCCGCGCAGATCCACGCCTCGTAGGCAAAAAAGTCACGATTATCGACAACGAAGACAACTTTACGCGCATGCTAGCTCACATGATGCGCCCACTAGGTCTTACGGTCAGGATCGTGCCAAATGCAAAATACGATCTTGGAACTGACGATGCCGATCTGGTCGTGCTTGGCCCCGGCCCCGGCGACCCACGCGACACAAACGATCTACGCATCGCTCGTGCCCAGGGGTTCTGTCGCGCCCTTATGGACCGCAGAACACCATTGCTGTGCGTCTGTCTTGGCCACCAAATCCTGTGCCACACGCTGGGGTTCGACCTAGGCAAAAAGAAACGGCCCTTTCAAGGCGCTCAGGAACATATCGACCTGTTTGGCGACTTAACGCGCGTCGGCTTCTACAACACCTTCACCGGGCTTCTGAACGGCAAGCCGCCTGCGGGTATTGAAGTAAGCTATGACCCGCCAACGGGAGAAATCCATGCCCTTCGGGGGGCAGGGTTCCTA
>CAYZXV010000235.1:0-2544 GCA_964482525.1 uncultured Rhodospirillaceae bacterium
TTGGATTGATCCAGCGAGGCTGTATAGCCATGAACGACCGCGGCGCCGTCGTCGATCATACCTTGAAGCTCCATCGAATGCAGTGAGGCAAGGTCTTTGAATTTTTCCATTTCGCCTTGCTCAAGAACTTGACGGAGCCTAACGCGTGTCTCGACGACAAGCATACTCATTTGGGTCGCAATCTTTTCAAACCTTTCGCGCAATTCTGACGGCGCGGCTTCATAGCATTCGATCGCTAGAGGCGCAAAACCAAGACCGCTTTCCATAAAATGCTCACGATATGTTTTATAATCCCACTTGTCGATGTCATCCAGCAATTCGGGCATGTCGCCAACCATGCTGAACATCATCACCACCTCGTTAAAGTGGTTAAAGTAATCTGTCGAAAGCAGCGACCGAGAGTCGATGTTCGTTCCGGCGATCCGTTCTCTGAATTGCTCTGTGTTGTTCATGGCCTGCATTCTGACGATCTGTGGCTAAAAATTGATTAAAGAAAGGGTGGCCAAGACAGCATAGGGTTTGGGGGTAAGTGGTATGCAAAGGCGAGCACGGACGATAAATTAGATAGAATCAGATAAGAAAAGACCCGAATCGGATCGAATGAAGCTAAGTAATCATCATCTTTCTTGTCTTTTAGATAGATAAAAAATATCATGAATTATATGGATTTAAAGACCTTAATAATGTAATACAAGAAAAAGAATGGTTTTGATCCTAATAAACAAGATGGTTAATAGTATGGGACGCGGTCTTTATTCTTAATAAGGCAAGAAATTTTACCTATTTTTTTAATTAAGGGCTGTTGGATTCGGTTTTTATTCTAACCTTATGAAAATCTTGTATAAAAATACGCCTATGCATGCTAAACGGTATGCGGTTCGATTGTAAGGCATTCTTTTTTTCGAGGCTCCGCATGGCGAAAACTCCCGCGAAACCTGTTAAAGCAAAGAAGGCGCCTGTGCCGCCTGTAACGAAAAAGGCGTCGCCCGGTAAAGAGGCAAAGCCTAAGACGTCGTCTCCTTCAGTTTCGGCAAAACCGAAATCGTCCGCTGTCAAAGCTCTTGTCAATCTTCGTCCCCCCAGAGTTGGCAGTACGTTGATTGGATCGGGTAAATCGGATTCCGGTGCATCCCTTCCTCCTGCTTTGCAACAAGTTGTCGATAAGGGCGAGATTGCGGATTTGCTTTATCGTCTCGCGCGTGGGCTGGATCGCATCGATGAGACACTCCTTCGTTCGGTATTTCACCACGATGCGACGCTTGATCTTGGCCCCGGCGTGTTTCAGGGCACATCCAATGATTATATCCATTGGGTCATTGGCGTGATGAACCAAGTGCGTTCCTCGCACCATTTGATCGGCAATATTCACGTGACGCTTGAAGGCCATGTGGCGCTCGTCGAGTCGTACTGCCATGGCCACTTCCGCATGGACAAGCCCACGGGCCGTGAAGATGTCTTTATCGGCAGCCGTTTCTTGGACCGCATGGAACGCTACCCGGCGAATGCGTCGGGTGTGTGGAAAATTATGCACCGCAAGCAAATCATTGATTGGGTCCGGACCGAGGCGGTGTCGGATCTTTTCTATCACCAGAACCCGGACGCGCTGTGGAGCTATCGCACCAAAACGGACCCGTCCTATCAAATGGCCCAGTTCCCCGGAAGCCAGCAGGGCAGTAAGCTGCCATCCTTCCTTGGCCGCAGGTACGAGAGCAAGAGCGTGAAGTTTTAGGTTTAGGCCGTTAGCTCTTTAGCTTTAGACACTTTAGTTGTGTGACCACCAACTCTCGATGATTGGGCCGTAGAGCGGGGTGGCCTTTGGGTGGTTTAGGCGTGTTTGGAAATAGGCTATCAGGTCCGCGCCCAGATAATAGAACGGCACGATGTAGTTGCCGTTCATAAGAACTTGATCCATCGCACGGGTTGTCTGGACAAGATCCTCACGCGTGGGCGCAGCCGGAATCGCGGCGGCAAGCTTGTCGATCTTAGGATCGCATATACCCGCATAGTTACGACTTCCGTTTTGTTTGGCGGCGGCGCAGCTCCAGAAAAACATTTGCTCATTACCAGGGGAGAGGGAATTGCTCCACCGCGCTACGGTAACGTCATAATCAAAACCGTTTAGACGCTCTTGGTATTGCGCGCTGTCAGTGGTGCGAATGTTCGCTTTGATCCCAAGTCGTTCTAGGTTACGAACCCATGATAACGCAATTTTCTCTTCGGTCGGGTCACTCAGCATGATTTCAAACGTTACCGCTGCGCCTGTCTGGTCATGTAATGATGTTCCTTTGAGCTGGTAGCCTTTTTCTTTAAGAATCTTTGCAGCCTGCAAAAGGCGCTTGCGGATCGGTGATTCTTGCCAAGGGGCTTGGCTTGCCGCCAATTCGGAGTTTGGAAAATAACTGTTCGTTCGTTTATAGGCGTTATCAAACAACGAGCGATTGATCCATTCAAAATCAAAAGCGAGGTTCAGGGCTTGCCGCAGTGTGGGATCGGATAGAAGAGGGCGGCGGGTATTCAACACAAACCCGCGCACAGGTTCCGTCC
>CAYZXV010000236.1:0-2541 GCA_964482525.1 uncultured Rhodospirillaceae bacterium
CTTGATTTTATGCGGATCCAACTTGTCCTTGGCGCCAATGCCCGAAAGCAACAGCAACTGTGGGCTTTGGAACGCGCCGCAAGAAAGAATGACCTCCCGCCTGGCTTTGATTAGCTGCAAGTTGCCGTTTAACTTGACCATCACGCCGGTCGCCTGACCGTTTTCAACCAGAACCTTCTCGACAAATGCTTGTTTGAAGATGGTTAGATTCTTGCGCTTTTCAGCTGGCGTAACATAGGCGAGCGCGGCTGAGCAGCGCTTGCCGCGATCCTGCGTCAACTCATAATAGCCAATGCCTTCCTGAGTTTCGCCGTTGAAATCCTCATTGTAAGGCAGCTGGCAATCCATGCCAGCCTTAATGAACATGTCGTTGAGCGGGTTGGGGCTGCGCGGAGGGGACACGGTTAGGGGGCCGCCCTGCGCGTGATATTCGTTCGCACCCTTAACCCTGTTTTGCGCCTTCTTAAAGAATGGCAGCACCTCTTCGTATGACCAACCCTCATTCCCCAATGCCGCCCAGTGCTCATAATCTTCCTTGGCGCCGCGTATGTATACCATCGCATTTATTGAAGAAGAACCACCCAACACCTTGCCGCGCGGTTGATATCCGCGCCGACCATTCAGCCCCTCCTGTGGCACGGTTTCGAAGCTCCAGTTATGCGGGCCTTTGGGGACCGTGAAGGCGAAGTTGAATGGAATCGAAATCAGCGGATTATTATGAGATCCTCCAGCTTCGAGGAGAGCAACTTGATACTTTCCATTCTCTGACAATCTACTGGCAACTGTGCATCCCGCAGATCCAGCTCCCACCACGACAAAGTCGAATTTGTGCATCCCTCGGTTCCTTACCCATATTGGTGTGCAGCGATACAAAGTCACTAGGCACACTTGCGCAGCAGTCCAAAATCCCAATGTTGGGGCTAATCTGGCACTTCATTTTGACAACTCAAAATAGTCGCAGGTGAGCTAGATGGTCACTGACATTCTTTTTCGAATTATGTGCAATTTCGCTCAAGCGCGATGAAATGATTGAGAAGTGCACGGATCAGTGTTGCCACTTTCCCGGCACCTCGACAGCCGGTAGGTAAACGGATCCACCACGGTTACACACTTGCTATTGCGGACGTTGGGCGGCAGTTCACAAGGACTGTAACTGATATAAATCCAGCCCTCGTCTCGTATCACGCTTCGCAACGCCTGGGCTTGAGAAACGACCCGTCGAACCTGCCAATCAAGTTGCGGCCAGTTCGCTAGTCTTGGCAGAACCGTGTGGTCATAACTTGGCCGCTCAAGCGCCAGTCACTTTCCTGCGGCTGCACCCTTGCCATCACTGCCAGCATCTGGATGAGCGTCGTACTTCGGCGATTCAGGGCTACTTGCAGCGGCTCTCATTTTCAGTTCTCGCAAATTTTCCTCGTGGGATTCCCTACTGATATTGTAGTTCATCAGCACAGCAAGCATGACGAGATAAATACCCGTCACTATGGGCACATAATACGCACCCAAACTCCAGATGGCTTCGTCGGGGACTGCGCTCGCGTCGACCTGTCTTGGAAAGCTCGCCAGATAGAGCACAAAAGACGCGATCAAGATCCCAAGCCCCTGAACACTCTTTTTTGCAAAGGTGATGGACGCAGCCAAAACCCCTTCTGACCGACGCCCAGTTTCCAGCTCGCTTTGTTCAGCGAGATCGGCAAGCATTGAAGCGACAAGGATGTTGAAGCAGATGATGAGGCCGAGATCGACAATTCCAAATATCAGGTTGAACCAGAAAATGAACGGATCGCCATTTGGCGGCAATAGATCAAGCAGCCTGAGACAGATGGGTATCGGGTGCGCCAGAAACGCCACCATACCCAAGATGATGGCAGCCCTCTTCTTGCCAAGATGTCTTGTCGCTACGGGGGCAAGCGCAAAACCAATCGCTGCCGATACAAATATTCCCAGGGACAGATAGCCTGTCTCGGACGCTGTGAATTCCCAGAAATAGGAAACGAAATAGAGGTGCAAGGAAGCCTTCAGCCCCAATGCAACCGCTCCCAAAATCGCCGCCAGAAACACTGCAAGGAAGGCGCGGTTGGACAGGGTTTCGAAAATCTCCTTGGATATCAATCGCAGCGTGATGTTGCGCTTCGGCGGCGCCTGATTGAGGTAGGGAATTCGCGATTGAGTGCCGAACGCGGCTATCAAGATGGCAACCAGAATCAGTGCCGAAGCGAGCATCCCATAGATCTCATAAGGTTTTCGCAGGCTAACAGCCTCGGACATGGCTGCTGATGCAAACATCGGAAATACGACAAAGAACATTGCGACATTCATGAGATTGCCGCCCGACCAGGCGAAGAAGTGCCCTAGGCTAATGAGCTTGCTTCTTTCTGTGTAGTCTTCTGTCAGTTCCGGAGCCAAGGCGACGTTCGGCGTTTCAAAAAAGGATATTGCAGTGCGGATAATGATTGACAGGACCAACAAGTAACCGACCATTGCCAATTCCGACCAACCTTCTGGGGGCGACCAGACCAAAAGAAAGCTCAATGAGACAGG
>CAYZXV010000237.1:0-2520 GCA_964482525.1 uncultured Rhodospirillaceae bacterium
CCAACCGTCGATAACTCTGTTGATGCGGAGTCGTTCAGGCCCTCTGATATTATTCGTATGCGCAATGGTATGACCGTAGAGGTTGGCAATACGGACGCTGAAGGCAGGCTTGTCCTCGCTGATGCCATGGTAGAAGCATCCTCTGAGAAACCAGATCTTTTGATCGATCTTTCAACGCTTACGGGCGCGGCACGTACAGCGGTAGGCACAGAAATATCCGCTTATTTTACAGAAAGCGACGATGTAGCCTGCGCTTTGGATCGTGCGGGACGCGAAGAAGAAGATCCTGTATGGCGTCTTCCCCTTCATGCGCCGTATGAAAAAATGCTTGAAACGCCTTTTGCAGACCTCAACTCATGCCCCGCAAGCGGATATGCAGGGGCGATCACAGCAGCCCTCTTCCTTCGTCACTTTGCCAAAGGGGCCAAAAATTGGGTCCATGTCGATTTTATGGGGTGGAACCTTTCCAGCAAACCGGGAAGACCCGAAGGTGGCGAGGCTATGACGCTTCGGGCCCTTCTTGCCCTTCTTGAGCATCGCTATGCAACACTATAATAGATAAAGAGAAATATATGAAACAACAGTACGGAGAAGAATATAAAGCTCGACTCACACTTTGAACTGAGAGGTCCGTCAAGGGTGGAATCGTTCAAAAAAATAAAATCTTCTTCTTGCGAATCAACGTCGAAAGACCCAGTATCCGGACACCCCCTCATCGTTTGAGTTGCGTAAGGAAAGATATCGTGAAAACACAACAGCAATCACTTGAAATATGGCGTGACAGTTTAGTGGCAAGCGTTCGGGGCGATGCGCCCGATTTGTCTGCGCGTCAAATGGCGCTTCTCCTTTGCGTTTATCTTAGCGAGGGTCCGCATACAGTCCGTGGACTCGCCCAGCACCTTAAAATCTCGAAACCTGCTGTCAGCCGCGCGCTTGATCGTTTGGGTGAGCTTAGTTACATCCGTCGCGAACGTGATGATCTTGACCGCCGTAACGTTCTGATCCAACGCACGCCAGAGGGCGGCCAGTTCCTGATCGCCTTTGCCGAAATGATCCAAGAGGCAGAGAAAAAGGTTGGCGCGCTCCCAGCGGATCGACCCCTCGCCTTTGCCTTAGAGGCCCTAACCGCTACAGCGGCGGCTCTCGCTGCGGATGGACCTGCGACGCAAGATTGGGCGGATGCAGCGGCTTAACGCAAGCCGACCGCTATACTTCGTTTCGGATAGCCGATGACGGACAAGCCAGAACTCGACCCGCGTCTGAACGCCTATCGGCCCGATTTGGCGGATATCGCGCTTGGGCATCTTGTGAAAGCAGATACTTACGTTGAACCAAAACTGTATCAATGCACGTTTGGGCGCGCACCGATTCTCGCCACACCTGATCAAAATGCTGTGCGCGTGAGCGAGGTTCGCTATGGCGAGTTTCTCGATGTGTTTGAAGAACGCCCAGATGGCTATGCCTGGGTGCAATGCCGCAATGACCGCGCGGTCGGTTATATGCAAGGTAAAGATGCTTTTCGCCAGACCATCGCGGCGATGGTAAACCGCGTATGCGTTCACCGAACCTATGTGTACAAAGCGTCAAATCGAGACAGCGCCGTTTTGGATCACCTCACTTTAGGTTCCTTTGTGTCACTGGATGGCGAGGATGGGGACTACTATGCCTTGGCTGGTGGTGGGTTTGTTTATAAAAAACATATTGTTCCCGCCGATGAGGTCCTTACCTCTGATTATGTGTTCACGGCGGGTACGATGATCGGAACCCCCTATTTAACGGGGGGGCGCACACCGCTTGGAATTGACCCAACCGGGCTTATCCAACTGGCTTTGGATCTTGCCGGGCTTGAAGCGCCACGCTTTTTCTCGCAGCAGTTGGAAGCCTATGGCCACCCTTTGCCCTGTCATTGGCGCGATGTGCTTTGGACGCGGGGCGATCTCGTCTTTTTCGAGAACCCAGAGCATGTGGGCGTGATGGCAGGCCCCGATCACATCATTCACGCCAGCCCCTATACGATGCAAGTGACGGCGGAGCCCCTTGAAGCCTTGATGGCTGAACATAGGCCAAGGATTATCGCGGCGGGGCGACCATGAACTACCGACACATCTATCACGCAGGCAATTCATGCGATGTTGTGAAGCACTGTGTCCTAACTCTCTTGCTCTCATACATGCAGCAAAAGGAAAAAGGCTTTGCCGTGCTGGATACGCATGCAGGATGCGGCCTGTATGACCTCACGGACCCGCAGGCCGAGAAAACGCGAGAGGCCGCTGCAGGGATCGGAAAGCTCTGGGGCCATAAGACTAAAGGCACAGCCTTAGTGCCGGAACTCAGGACCTATCTTGACCTTTTAGAACCCTTAAACGCCAATGGTGTGCTTCGCTATTATCCCGGCTCACCGCTCTTTACGCTTAAGATGCTGCGGCCCCAAGATCGCCTGATCGCGTGCGAGCTTCATCCGGAGGATGCGCGAGCCCTTCGGCGGCATGTGGGGAGTTTCCCTAACGCCCAACTTCATGC
>CAYZXV010000238.1:0-2518 GCA_964482525.1 uncultured Rhodospirillaceae bacterium
TTCGGTTCGTGGGAGGACGAAACGCTATCTCACTTTTCACACCCCCCCCTTGCGGGCGGGCCGAATGGGCGAAGCACTTTCGGGGTGGGGCTCGACTGAATCTCCATTTGACCCCTCCCCGAAAACACTTTCGTGTTTTCGACCCTCCCGCAAGGGGAGGGTGATAATTTCTTATCATCCCAACTTTTTGTTCACGGCCAGTTAGTAAAAAACTGTTCGTAACACGATCTACAATACCCAACTCAATTCCTATCGTCCACGCTGTTTCTGGGCCCAACGGGCGCCAATGATCGAAATTTCATATAAAATCAACAGCGGGACGGCCAAAGCGATCTGTGAAAGCAGGTCCGGCGGGGTCAAAACAGCGGCGGCGATAAAAACGAGGACAATCGCAAAACGCCGGAATTCGGCCAATTTCTCGGCGGTCACGAGGCCAACGCGGGCGAGTAGGACCAGCGCGACGGGCAATTGAAAGGCAATCCCAAATGCCATGATAAGAGCCATAGAGAGGGACAAATATTCGCTAACTCGCGCTTCCATCTCTATGGGCAAGGTGCCTGCGCCGCCGAGACTTTCAAAGCTTAAAAAGAAGCTCCATGCCATAGGAAACACAAAGAAATAGGCCAGCGCCGCGCCCGTGAGAAACAGAACCGGCGAGGCGATCAAAAAGGGCAGAAACGCGCGTTTTTCATCGCGGTACAGGGCCGGGGCCACAAACCCCCAAAGCTGCGTCGCAATTACGGGAAACGCAACGATCACACCGCCCCAGAGGGACAGGCGGATATAGGTCACAAAGGCCTCGGCAAGGCCTGTATAAATCAGGCGGTGCGGCGCATCGCCTGAAACTTGGGCCAGCGGACGGACCAGAAACGCATAAATATCGGCGGCGAACGCATAGCACAGGGCAAAGCCGCCAACGACGGCCAGCAGGCTGATGATCAGGCGGCGGCGAAGTTCCAGCGCGTGGGTGAGGAGAGGGCTTGCGGCCTCTGCCGTCACTCCCGCGCTTTCGTGCGTTTTTGAGCCTTCCGGCCCCTCATGTCTTTGATTAAGATCGTTCATGATTCGTTTGTTTTTGAAACATTTTGTTGAGGTTGTGTATGATAATCACCCTCCCCTTGCGGGAGGGTCGAAAGTGCGCGGCACTTTCGGGGAGGGGTCTGTTTCTTTCGATGAGTCTAAACCCCTCCCCGAAGATTTCGTCTCCTGCGGATCCAAAATCTTCGACCCTCCCGCAAGGGGAGGGTGATTTGTGAGGGGTGGGTCCTTCACAATCCCCGTGTCGTCGTCGCCCTCCAGCCTCTTAGCCTCCGCCTCGATCCCCTCAATTTGATGCTCAAGCGCCAGCCACGCGCGGCGGCCCTTGGCCGCCATGTCGCCCATCGCGCGCATGACTTTGGGAAGGTCCTTGGGCCCCACGACAACTAGGGTCACCACGGCAATCAGCGCCAGTTCTTGCCAGCCTATATCGAACATGGCCGCGCCTTAAGGTTTGGGTTCATCATCTTTGGTCAGGGCAGGGGGCTCGGCAGGTTTTTCGCCGTTCAGACCCTCCTTGAAGCTGCGAATACCCTTGCCGAAGTCGCCCATCACGCGCGGCAATTTGCCCGCGCCAAACACGATCAACACCACCACAAGGATCAGCAAAATCTGCCAGATGCCAATGCTCATCAGAACCTCCCTTATTACAAAACCGCCCAAAGCCTAGCAAATAGGAGGCTGTGAGGCAAAGGAAGAGAAGTGATGATGAAAGGATACATAACGCCTTGGCCTTTGCGGCTGAAACGCCTATGATCCGCGCCGAAAAGCGCCCTTCAAAAACCGGACCCGTGACATGGACAAAATACTTATTCTCGATTTTGGCTCTCAAGTGACGCAGCTCATTGCGCGGCGGGTTAGGGAGGCTGGTGTTTACTGCGAGATCCAGCCCTTTAACCGCACGGACGCGCAGATCAAAGAATATGCGCCCAAGGGGATCATTTTATCAGGCTCACCCGCCTCGACGACGGAAGAGGGCAGTCCCCGCGCGCCGCAGGCGGTGTGGGATCTTGGCGTTCCGGTGTTTGCCATTTGCTATGGGCAGCAAACCTTGTGCATGCAGCTTGGCGGCATGGTGGAAAGCGGCCATCACCGTGAGTTTGGCAAGGCCGAGCTTTCGATCACGAAAGACTGCGCCTTGTTCAGCGATTTTTGGCCCGCCGGAAGCGCACAACAAGTATGGATGAGCCATGGCGACCGTGTGACGAGAATTCCGGAAGGGTTTGAGGTTGTGGCGACTTCGAACGGTGCACCCTTTGCCTTTATCGCGAATGAAAAGCGCCGCCTCTATGCTGTGCAGTTCCACCCGGAAGTCGTGCATACGCCGGACGGCGCGAAGTTGCTTGGCAACTTTGTGCACAAAATCTGCGGGTGCGATTCCTCGTGGAGCATGAAATCCTTCCGCGCAACGGAAATTGAGAGAATCCGTGCTCAGGTCGGCAGCGGCAAGGTGATTTGCGGACTTTCCGGCGGTGTGGAT
>CAYZXV010000239.1:0-2498 GCA_964482525.1 uncultured Rhodospirillaceae bacterium
GGATTCCGCATTTTTCTTTGGCTTCGCCATGTTTTTCCCTAACTCCTGTGCAAGCAAATATTAGAAATCGAGTCCGGCTTCGCGCGCGGCCTCGGCAAGTTCCTTCACGCGGCCATGGAAGGGATAGCCCCCACGGTCGAACACAACCTGTTCGCAGCCGACCTTTTTCGCGCGCTGGGCAATCAACTTGCCAACGGCGGCGGCGGCGGTCTTGTCCGCGCCGGTCTTGAGCGATTTGCGCAGATCGGCGTCGAGCGTCGAAGCGGCGGCGATCGTCACGCCCTTCGTGTCGTCGATGATCTGGGCATAGATATTCTTGCCCGAGCGGTGCACGGAAAGGCGCGGACGGAGGGCTGCTTTCTTGCGAAGCTGGGTCCGTGTGCGTTGCGCGCGGCGCGCGAACAATTCTTTTGGGTTCATCATGACCTTTGATCCTTACCTTACTTTTTCTTGCCTTCTTTACGGCGGATACGCTCACCGGCGTACTTGATACCTTTGCCCTTATAGGGTTCTGGCTTCTTCATGCTACGGATCTCGGCAGCAACCTGCCCAACCTTCTGCTTGTCAAAGCCGGTAATCTGAAGCAAGGTCGGCTTTTCGGCCTTGATCTCGATCCCTTCGGGCGCTTTATAGCGGACTTCATGGCTAAAGCCGATCTGAAGGACCAACTCCTTGCCCTGCATGGCCGCGCGGAAACCGACGCCTTCGATCTCAAGGGTCTTCTTAAACCCTTCGCTCACACCCTTGACCATATTGGCCAAATTGTTGCGGACGGTGCCCCACATCATGCGCGCCCGTTGTGTTTGAGCGACGGGGGTGACCGTGATCTTGTTGTCGGCCATTTTGACGGTGACGTCGGTCGTATAGTCAAGGGACAGCGTACCAAGCTTGCCCTTCACAATGACCTTGTCCCCTTTGACCTCGGCGCTTACGCCCTGAGGCAGAGCGACCGGATGTTTACCTACACGCGACATGACAAATCCTCTAAACCTTCTATTAGAACACGCGGCACAAGATTTCGCCGCCGACATTTTGCGTGCGCGCTTCGTTATCCGAAAGCACGCCGTGTGGCGTCGACAAAATCGAAATACCAAGACCGTTGAACACGCGGCCAAAATCCTTGATACCGGCATAAACGCGGCGGCCAGGTTTGGACACGCGGTCGATTTTACGGATACAGCCGATACCTTCATGGTATTTCAGCTCGATATCCAGCATTGCTTGACCGTTCGCCTTTTTGGTCTCGCTATATCCGCGAATATAACCTTCGCGCTGCAAGACGTCCAAGACGCGCTTACGGAACGCAGACGCGGGGCACTCAATCACAGCCGCATGGGCCATCTGGCCGTTGCGAATCCGTGTCAGCATATCACCCAATGGATCACTCAAAGACATTCCGTATCCTCCTTACCAGCTCGACTTGATGACGCCCGGAACTTGGCCAGCAGAGGCCAATTCGCGAAGCGCGATACGCGACAGTTTAAACTTGCGATAAAAGCCACGGGGACGACCGCTCAGCTCGCAGCGATTGCGAATGCGAACCTTTGACGCGTTGCGGGGCGTCTTCGCAAGCTTCATCACGGCGTCAAAACGCTCTTCCATTGCCGTGTCCTTGTCCATGATGACAGCCTTAAGAGCTTTGCGCGTGGGCGCTTTGCTCGCGGTCATGCGACGGCGACGGTTGTTTTTTTCGATCATTGCCTTCTTGGCCATGTGTTGTCCTTCCCCTTAGCTCTGGAACGGCATGTTAAAGCCACGCAGAAGGGCGAGTCCTTCCTCGTCCGTCGTAGCCGTTGTGCAAATCACAATATCCATTCCCCGGATTTCGTCGATCTTGTCATATTCGATTTCGGGAAACACGATCTGTTCCTTCAGGCCCATGGCATAGTTGCCATTGCCGTCAAAGCTCTTGGCCGAAATGCCACGGAAGTCGCGCACGCGCGGCATCGCAATGGTGATCAGGCGGTCAAGAAACTCGTACATCTTTTCGCCGCGTAGCGTGACTTTGCAACCGATGCCAAGGCCGCCACGAAGTTTGAACGTCGCGATGGCTTTGCGCGCTTTGGTGATCACGGGGCGTTGCCCGGTGATAAGCGCAAGCTGTTCGGCCGCGTTCTTCGTCTTCTTGCTGTCGGACACCGCTTCGCCAACGCCCATGTTGATGACGATTTTGTCCAAGCGCGGCGCCTGAAGCACATTGCCATATTCGAACTTTTTCATCAGTTCGGGCAAAATCGCCTCTTTGTAATGGCGCTGAAGACGCGGCGTGTATTTCTCTTTCACTTTGGCCGTCATGGCTGTTCTCTCTTCCCTTATTCGATCACTTCACCGGAGCGCCGGGCGACACGCACCTTAGCTCCATCCTTGGCAACCTTGTACCCAACGCGGGTTGCCTTGTTATCCTTCGGGTCGACCAACGCGACATTCGACGCGTGGATCGGCGCTTCGATCAGCTTGCGTCCGCCCTGCGGATCGGCCTGTGACGGCTTCACATGGCG
>CAYZXV010000240.1:0-2496 GCA_964482525.1 uncultured Rhodospirillaceae bacterium
GCTTTTCCAGAACCTCATGACCCGCTTTGGCCCATTGTCGAAGCCTCTGGAAGCCTCAAAGAAACCCTACATAAAGCTATAATTGTCTTACAGGATTTGTAACAAGTTGATGTATAATGATTTATTTTTGCAAGCAAGTAATTAACCTTCGCCCTTTTTAAACGCTTTTCGGGTATAATTTGCCCAGAAATTACGGCGAATATCGGCCCCTACCACCCTGACCCGCCGAAAGTATTTTGGGCATGGCGTTTTGGCCTTTTTGTCATTATGAAGTGCGCACGATTCCAAAGACAACTGTCATATCAAGGAACATCACATGCAGGATACGACCTCTCCCAAATCCTTTTCTGACCTTCTAGACCTGTTTCCCGCTGACGCCCAGCAAGCCATCCTTGCCGAAGCTCAGGCCCAGGTCCGCCGCCTTTATGATCAGGTCGAAGGGCATGGGGCCCATTGTTACTGCACGGCCTGCTCGGACTCGCGCGAAAGCTCGCCTACCGATGTTGGCGGCGTTATTTATTACCGTGCACCCGGCGGGTTTGGAACGGACGCCAACGGAAAGATTCTTCTAGAAACCGAACTCGGTATTGAACGCGCGTTTCATGATGGCACCCCCGTCGTCGAAACGCGGCAACACAGCAGCTGCGGTCTCTTTGCTTCGCTTTACAAGAAAATGACCCTTGGTGCGGATTATGTCAAAGCGCATTATGGCAACCATTTCAGGGATACAACTGTTGATCGCAGTGAAATGTTCTTAATGGTCAAAAAGCGCCTTGATGATGAGGGGCCAGATTTTTATAAGGATTTCGGCATCAAGCTTGATTTGCCTGACAATCCCGCCTTCGATGAAGCCGCTCGTTTCCAGACTTATATGGCTATAGAACAGGGCTTCCGCTGCCACGACGCCAAGGTCAAAAAGTGCGAAGAAATTCGTAAACGCGAAGAAAAGAAAGCGAAAGAAAACCCCGGTTATATCCCACGTCCTGTGCCGACGGCTCTTTATGTGTTTCGCCACGTTTCTGAAAATGGCCGCATCTACGCCTATGACGACAGAGAGGCCGAGTTTGTGCCCTTCCCGCTGAAATCAGATCTGTTGATGTCCCTTGATAAAAACAAGGACCGTTCGCCGGAAGAACAGGTGACTTTTGAAAAAGAGTTCACTGCTTATATGAACGGCGTGCAAAACGTTATGAAACGATTCCCTAACCCGGATGTTCAAAGCCGCATTTGGGCTGAACTCAACTCACAAATCGAGTGGATGACGGCCAACGAAATGAATGAAAAGGCCGATTTGTCACAAAAACAAGCCCCGGCTTACGCGCTTATGGGGCCCGGCAACCCACAAACGGAAGCCCCACATGACGGAGCCGAGTCAGAAGCTGGAGCAAAAATCAAATCTACATCCGGCGTTGGCGCCTCTTTGGAGTTTCGCAATTACACAGGCTTTCTTACCGAGCCAAACGGCAACCTCAGCCAGACCGCAGGCCTTTTTGCCGAGTTGGCCCGTGCCTATGGCGTTGCCACGCTTCAGATCATGCAGCCCACTCAGCGTCAGTTTATGGAAGTTCTTTATGACTATAAACAAAGCGCGAAAGGCAGGGAGCGCATTCTTGATGAATATGGCCCCGCGCACGTGGCGGCATGTAAGGCTTATGGATCGCTTTATGACGATGTCCTTCAAAACCTATCACCGGATTCCGATGAACTAAACACGAAACCTACGGATTTCAGCGCCTATGAAAAGATGCTTGGCGAAGATTTCAAACTTGATGGGCAAAAGAAGAATCCAAAATACGACCCCAAAAACCCTGCGAATGGCGAAAAAGCAATGATCCCATGGACGACCAAGGACAAAGTTGTCGCTTGCATGGTCATCGAGCAATTACGTCAGAACTTCTTGGCCCTTCAACAAGCGCATGAGAAAACAAGCAACTATCTTCTCGCAGAAAAGAAGGACCGTGAAGGTAATATCATAAAAGAAATGGTCCCATTGCCAGCCCCAGTCGCTTTCCTGACCAGAAAAGATGGGGGACCGATACAGGATTCTCACGTCCTTATTGGCGCAAACGCAGACCGCCTTGAAAAACTTCCGCATGTGGATGCTGCTGGTGACCTAATCGTTGGGACAACCCCAACGCGCCATGACCCTAAAAAAGCCGCTGCAGAAGTCACAAAGGTGCTTGGATGAGTTCTAACAACGCCCGTCAAAACAGCGGGGGCCCCTCGCCCTCATCTGGGATTCTTCCCATGGCCCCCAAAGCCGTGAAGAAGGCTGGCGAACATGTCTGTGGCTGTGGGAATGGGGATAATTGCTGTTCGCTGCGCCCAGAAAATCAGGGCAAGAGCCATGTCTGCACGGGTAACTGTGGCAACCATGACCATCCCCATCCATCGTAAGGGACTTTAACCCGGGCCAACGCCCGGGTTATTCCGACTTATCCCCGTTATCCACCGGTCCAAGAGCGGCAAAAGCCTTGCCCCTCTTGGCCCGTGCAT
>CAYZXV010000241.1:0-2454 GCA_964482525.1 uncultured Rhodospirillaceae bacterium
GAGACGAGACCCATCATCCCACAAACAAACACCGCAGCCGTGAGCCGCACTATCAATCGAAAGAATTTTCATGGTTGCGCCTTTTTCGGCGCGCCACACGCAGGGACAGCACTCGGCTCTAACGATTGAAGCATTCCGACCATTGAAAACTCGCCGTAATCGGTCTCAAGTCGCGTAACAACACCATTCGCTTGCATGGCCATATCCATTTCGTAATCTGGCGCCGTCGCAGACGACCCGGCTTTGTACACCGCAAGACGGACAGGCCAAACCTTGTCCTGCCACAGCGGATTTTTCGCAAGCTGCGCGTCTGATGGTTCTTCTGGAGCACGTTGGGCGCCGATAAAGGCGCTGATCTCATCCGACGCATCAGGTTGCGACCCGTCAAAAACTTTGCGCGAAAACATCCTTTCGCCCTCCTGCGCTTTACGCAGGATCAAAAGTGTGTGTTCGGTTGGAAAAAGCGTCTCTGGCGGAAGAGTCAGATCCGGTGTGTCCGCTGGTTGCGTAAATCGTGCAACCACGGCCTTTTCGTCACGGCTTGCTTTGCCTTTATACAATTCATCCTCTTCCGAGTCGCTCTCTCGTTTCACATAAAAAGTAAACGAGCCACCATCCTTGGCTTCCCATGTCATAAGCGCGCTGCTGACCGCTGAGGTCACACCGTCGATGTAGGTGAAATGAAAAGCTGTCTGCTGCTGCGCAATCCACCCATCGCACGCATCCTGCCAATCGAACGTGAGGGTGCCGGTGATATCCTGAAGACCACTGTTCGTTTTTGCTTTTCCCATCGACACTTTGTACACCGCTTTATGCGGCGCAAGCGCAGGGGCGGCAGGTTCGGCTGCCGCCGCACCACACCCCACTGTCACAAGAAGGCAAACAAAGGCTCGCACACATATCGTCATATCCAGACAATAAAAGCCAACCCCTTGCTATACAAGGCAATAAATGCCTGTTTTATTGGGCCCACGAGAAAGAATAACGAATAAATACATTATAGATCAGTATGTTAATTGACAATCTCTTGTTTGGCCCATTCCTTGCACATCCCCAGACATCGAATATTTCGTCAGGAGATGCCCATGACCACCCCGACCGCCTTTGCCCAACCTGTTGCCAGCACCAGCCCACGGATTTCTTCATCTCTGGCTTTTCCTCATCTCGCGCCGACTTTCGGTCGGGTTAATCCTGCGCCCGTTCCCATCTCACCGCGTCCCGCCGTTGCGGATTTGGATAAAGCCCTTCATATGCTTGGCGATGCCGAGCGCACCATCTTGGCGCAAGAAGCCCGTATCCGTCAGCTTGAAAGCCTGGCCGTCACCGACGAGCTGACCGGTCTTCTTAATCGGCGCGGTTTTATGAGCGCCCTGCGCCGCGAGCTGGCCCAAACACGGCGCCAAAAGAATGGGCGTTCTTTATTGGTCCTCATCGACCTTGATGGTTTTAAACAGATCAATGATGAGCATGGCCACGCAGTCGGCGACGCCTATCTTCAAGCCGTGGCAGGGACGCTTCTCAATGAAGTCCGCACCACGGATCATGTTGCCCGTATGGGCGGGGACGAGTTTGCGGTTCTGATGACTCAGATCAACGCAAAAGACGCTGCCAAACGCCTCACCGCGCTTGAAACCACCTTTCATAAACGCATGATGCATCAGCATACACTCTGTCTGCCACTGCGCGGCAGTTTTGGCTTTGCGGTGCTTGTGGAAACAGAAACGCCAGAATCCCTTCTCGTCGCGGCTGATATGAAGCTCTATGCCGATAAGGCGAAAAAGCGGATGGCAAGGAAATGACCTTCAGCTATCCCACCAAACGCTGGGCCGCGTGACTTAGGGATTCGTAGAGATTAAAACTCCACAGCGCGAAGATATACGATAATAGTACAAAAAACCCATCACGCTGGAGCAGCCCCAAACACAGGCACAGAACCCCCATGGTGGGCGGAAGGTTCAAAAGCGGCACGGGGATCGCCACCATCACGGCCAGCACAAGCGCCACAAAAGAATGAAATCGGATGACAGAAGGGTGCGTAAGGAATAACAAGCGCGGGCGGATGTAAGGTTCTATTTTTTCGACCGCTTGAACGGCGACATGAAGGCCTTTTTTAAGGATCGCGACCCCAAGCGTTCTTTCACGAATAAAGGCCGGAAAGATTGGGGCCCCAAGACCAAGGAGCATTTGGACCGACAGGATCACCATCGGCACCCCAAAGAAAATCGAGAAACCCGGCACCATAAATATGACGATGTTGAGCACCGCCAGGACAAGCAAGAAAAAGACAAAGCCATGAAGCCCAAGCAACGAAAGAAAAAGCCCAAAGACAATGGTTTCGTCCTTGGGCAATACATCTTCAATGTGCCGGATCAACGAAGAAACGGTGTGAGGCTTATTGTTTGCGGTGCCCTTCCGTTTCATGAGGATGGACCTATCCCGCTCGACCTTTGAGTT
>CAYZXV010000242.1:0-2433 GCA_964482525.1 uncultured Rhodospirillaceae bacterium
CTTGGGGGAGCGCATTTTTTCATGGTCGATGGTGTAAAAGAGCGGTTTTTCAGAAATTGCTCTTGGGATCGCCCCCTGATACAGCGGCTTTTCATCCCATGGGGTCCATTGGACCCCGCCCCTAACCCCTCCCCAAGGGGAGGGGGACCCGTCCGTTATTGGGGGAAAGATATTTTAAAATTTCATTATAAGGGAAAAGGCTATCCACAAACACAATGATATCCCCCTCCCCTTGGGGAGGGGTTAGGGGCGGGGTAAAACAGGATGGCGGGGTAAAACAGGATGGCGGGATAAAACAGGATGGCGGGATAAAACAGGGTAGAAGGAATAAGGCGAGAATGGCTAACCTTCCTCAATCGCCTCAATCACCACAAAGGCTTGGGCATAGGGGGCATCGTCGGACAAACTGAGGTGAATAACGGCCTTTTGTCCGGCGGGCGTGATGGCCGCAAGGCGCGCGAGCGCGCCGCCCGAAAGGGTCATCGTCGGCTGGCCCGACGGTAGGTTTGTGACCTCCATATCCTTGAAAAAAACACCCTTGATGATCCCGGTGCCCAAAGCCTTGCTGCACGCTTCCTTGGCGGCAAAGCGTTTAGCAAGTGCCGCCGCCGGATGCGGGGAGGCAGATGCGCGATCACGTTCGGCCTGTGTAAACACACGAGCCTGAAACCGCGCACCATGCTGCGCGAGCACCTTTTCAATGCGCTCGATCGTGATTAAATCGCTGCCGATACCAAGGATCATAATCAGGCCTTATTATGAAATGGGGAACAAATCGCCGTATAACGGCATGATAGAGAATATACAGCCCATGCGATTTTTTCGATACACGAAATACCCTAAAAACATGAAAACGTGACTCGGGTTTAAAATTATATATAAAACATCAATCAGTTAAGCCGGTTGAAACGTCTGAATAATCTGATGAAGTCGCTTGATCCGTGGGAGATCGTTATTGTTCAAAATAGCCGCGGCCTGAGGGAGGTTCCACTTTGCTCCACTCATCATGGCCGGATGGGATCGATGCGCCTTTCCCTCAACAAGATGACTGAGTGCTTTGTTCCGAAATTCAGTGGTCGAGAGAATATCAACAAAAACATTATACGCCTCCTTGTTCCCGACAATCATATACATCAACGCCGAACGCAGGGCGTGCTGCATAAAAACTTCTTGTTCCTTTTTTTGATGATGCGTGACAAGCGTTTCAATAACTGGGCGCGTCGCCATCGGGCGACATACTGAGGCAGCACGACCGAAGGTCGTGACAAATGGATGCCGCCGTTTCTCGTTTCCATACTGCCGACCTGCAGATAGGCCGCGTTGAAGAAAAGAAAGCGTTATGTCCTCAAACTCTTCTGGGTGCATTGGTCAATACCTAACAGAACTAAAATGACAGGGGTGAATTATGTCCATAGAGAGCATGTATAGCAAGGTTTATATAGTTAATACAACATGCGAACGCATAAGTATTATTTAAATTACACCTGTTTTATCGCGGCCCTTGTACGCTCTTGGCAAAGTGGGCTAGAAACCCTTATGCCATTTGCCATGAAAAACAGGACATTTTGATCGGATGCCCCAAACCGCCGCCCTTTCGATCCAATCACAGCCCGACGCGGAGGCCGCGCAGGCCACGCTTCCGGACAGCGCGGCAACGCCCCTTATGGCGCAGTATCTGGCGATCAAGCGCGAGCATCCGGATTGCCTGCTCTTCTTTCGCCTTGGCGATTTTTATGAATTGTTTTTCGAAGATGCCGTGAAAGCTTCGCGCGCGCTCGACATCACGCTGACCCGGCGCGGCCAGATCGATGGGCGCGACGTGCCTATGTGCGGCGTGCCGTTCCATGCGTATGAAAACTATCTCGCCCGCCTGATCCGCCAGGGGTTTCACGTTGCGATTTGCGAACAAACCGAAGCCCCCGCCGAGGCCAAAAAGCGCGGCGGCAAGAGCATCGTCACGCGCGAGGTTGTGCGGATCGTCACGCCCGGCACGGTGACAGAAGACACGCTTCTTGATGCGCGGGCCGCCAACATTCTGGCCTGCCTTGTCCATGATGGAGCCCATGATGGACGGGGCGGCGCAGTCGCGTGGATCGACCTTGCCGCCGGGCAGCCCTTTGTCGAGCCGTGCGATACGCCGCAGCACGCCGCCGCCTGTCTTGCGCGGCTTATGCCATCGGAAATCCTGATCGGCGAGCAGACCATGCAGCGCCCGGAGCTGTTTGAGGTACTCGCCCAGTGGCGCGATAAGTTGACCCCGCAAAGCGCGGCGCGCATGAACGGCGCGAATGCGCGGCGGCGCCTTGGCGAGCTGTACGGTGTTCAGGGAATGGAGTCATTCGGGGATTTTTCCCACGAATGCCTTACAGCCATGGGATCAATCCTAGATTACGTCGCCCTCACCCAGAAATGTGATATTTCCCACATCCTGCC
>CAYZXV010000243.1:0-2394 GCA_964482525.1 uncultured Rhodospirillaceae bacterium
TTCCATCACAAGCGCCGACGTTACGGTCACAGATGGCGTAATATCGTTACCCCTGTCATATAAGGACCAAGACCCTCTTGTAACCACACCAACGGCGCTTGCAGGAAACATCAACGCCGGATTCACTGGGCTCACACAATTTGCCGACAACACGATTAGCATCCATTCCTTTTCTCAAGACGGAACGGGCAGCGGTACGTTTAATAATTTCTCATTCGACGAGTCCGGCTATCTCTCACTAAATTACTCTAACGGCGTTGCACGTACAGTTTATCAAATTCCGCTCGCAATGTTTAATTCCACAAATACATTAGAGCGCATATCTGGCACTGCCTTTCGGGAAACGCTTGCCTCTGGCTCACCAACCATGACAGGGGCCGCAACAAATGGCGCGGGGTCCTTTGTCGTAGGCGCCCTTGAAATGTCGACAGTCGATATCGCAAACCAATTTACGTTAATGGTGCAGGCTCAAGCCGCCTATTCGGCGAATGCGAAAACGATCACAACGTCCGACGACATGTTGAAGACACTGATTAATACATAAGGTTCTACTGCGGCAGGGCCGCGATAACATTACCCGTCACAGGCTCCAACGTAATCTTGTAGCGCGCGCCGTTACGCTCTTTAACGAGATATTGGTTTTCGGCGTCGGGCACTTTTTCGATCTCACTGAAGCCCATACCTTGCAATCGCGCATTGACCAAGTCATCCGACATTCTATTGCGCGATGCGTTCGCATAGGCCGCACCAGCGCCAATCGTCGCGCCGCCAATAGCAATCTCGCCAAGGGTCTGCGCCACAGCCTGACCACCTGCAGAAGCAGAGAACAACAGAGCCACAGTCAAAACAGCAATGATAGGATGCTTCATAGGCTTATCCTCGCCCTTTGTGGAAAATAAGGATCAGAAAGATCCGAATGCTTGGATTATCCTAAACCTAAAGTCACTTTCGGTAAAGCTCCAGAAACAACCGGACGCTTTCCTCGACAATTTTCTCGGACACATGAACGGACGAACCATCATCAACCCCATAAAAGGGGCCAACATGCCCGGAAAGCCAACGGAAAATTTCAAACGTTGGCCAGTAAAAGAGGTCTTCGCCGCCGCGCCCGGCGGTTACGTTCTCTGCCGCTACGCGCAAAACTGACTTTGAAACACAGTCGGCCAGAACACTGGCCTTCCGCTCAAACGTCGCGCGCATAGGAACCGGCGAGACGGATACAAAGATTTTGATCTTCGGGTTTACCTCACGGATCATCGCAAGGATCGCGCTTAAGTTCTCCTCATTCTCCTGAACACTTGTTGTGCGATACACGTACCGCGCGGCTAGGTTTCGCGCGTTCAGCTCACTGGCTTTCGGCAGGACAAAGGCACCCGTTTCGCGATCAAAGAAACAAGGCGCAACGCCAAGCGTATAAACAAGCGCATCAGCCTCGCTTATCGCTGCACGCGCCTGCGCTGCATTCAGATCATTAGCGAGGAACGAGTTCATCTTGGCTTCGTCTTCATCGGCCTTGCCCAAAAGCCACGCTACGATCCGGCGATTAGCAAAGGTCGTATTGATCGTCTCACCAAGAAAGAGATGATTGCACATATACCCATCGGCCTTTAATACGCGGGCCACATTCCCCGCAAAGCAAGAGCCAAGCGTAAAGATCTTCGTTTGCTTCGTGATAAAGGGCGTGATCGGCTGTAAATCGGCCATCACGGTTTTCCGAACGGTGTCCCAAAAATGCTCGGTCAAATCTTTGTGCGAAGGATAACGGGCCAGCCGCACCGGACGCGCCGTATCCGTTTTTTCACACTGTAAGGCGCGAACATCTTGTTCAACGTCCGGATGAAGCGCCTTGCGCGAAGCCGCATAGGTTTTGAGCGTGTCAAAATCCCCGGCGGCAACAAGCGCGTTCACATAAAAATAATCGGCGTGCGTATCCTCTGGCTCCATTTGTGTCGCGCGTGCGAGGGCAGGGATCGCCATATCAAGCGCATCCGTGTAATAGGCATGCTCGCCAAGCAGCGTCAGGTTCGCGGCCCAATCGGGAAACGCCTTTGCGGTTTCAAAGAAATGATCCCGCGCCGCCGCATTCGACGTGCTGGTATGTTTTTGCTTTTCAATAAGGCCGAGGATGTGGTGCGCAAGCGGGGCCATCGGCGCGCCAAGGGCCAAACAAGCCTGCGCCGCTCGCGCGGCCTCGCTTATGTTGTCTTGTTTCAAGTAAACGAGCGCACGAAACAGCGCAGCCTCGCCACCATCATCATTCGCAGGCGATAAATCCTCTAGACCCAACCGGCCAGCCTCCCACAGGGCCAACCACTCCCGAACATTGGCGCGGTGGCTCTGCTGGTCGATTATGTTCTCACGAAGAAACTGCGCAATGCGGTGCATGAAGAGCCC
>CAYZXV010000244.1:0-2385 GCA_964482525.1 uncultured Rhodospirillaceae bacterium
AGGGGCATCGCTGCGTAGCCATGTGCGGAAGAGATAAGCGCTGAAAGCATCTAAGCGCCAAGCTCATCCCAAGATATGGTTTCCCTGGTCGCAAGACCCTAAAGATTCCCGGAAGACCACCGGGTTGATAGGTCAGGCGTGTAATCGTTGTGAGACGTTTAGCGGACTGATACTAATTGATCGTGAGGCTTGATCGTTTTTCCTTTTGGAATTCGATTTTCTTTTGGTTGTTTTTGCTCTTCTATATGTAGTTTTCAGAGAATCTTTGAAATTTTATTGGTGGTCATAAAGCTGCGGTCCGACCCGATCCCATCCCGAACTCGGACGTCAAACGCAGTATTGCCGATGGTAGTGGTTGTATAGCTTCCGCGAGAGTAGGTAGCCGCCAGTTTTTTTAATCAGAGATGATAGGTGTTTTTTCTTCTTGTCTTGTTTGATTTTCTCCCTCTGGGTTGTGCTTCTGTTTTTTGGTATTGGTGTTTTTACGTTGAAAGGTGTTAGGTCTTTGTCGTTGTAAGGTCATGCGACAATTATCTGCAATTTTTCTACGTTGGTTTTCCAAATTCAAGGTGGAGTGTTAGTTGCTTGTGGTGCATTTATTGCGATTCTGAAAAAATGAATTTATTTAGGTTTCTTGTACCAATAGTTTTTACTTTTATTTCTATTCCCCCATCTTTACCGGCTGATGGGTTGCTTGGAGGACAGCAGAATTGGGTGCCTAATGAGAGATCGCTAATCATAACAAACGATGCTGAGGTGTGCATTTGCGTTAACACGCCGTCGGTGAGGGATGTCAATAGCCAGAAAGTAACGCTTGTTTTTTATGCGTTGCCCAATGGCAATACCATTGAGCAGACCATAGGTAAGCAATGCAAGGCTGGGGATGATTGGCATTTTAACATCCAACACATTGGTGCACAGACCCGTTATCTACGACATCGTTTTAAAAACGAACAACTGGTGGTCGCGTATCTGGGGAATAATCTCAAAAGTTGGCCTGCTTGGCGGAAGAAGCACGGCGATTTGACCATTCCCGCCCTTCTGGACTCTGTTAAGGAGCGGTTTAAGGGGGGCAATGTGCGGATCGTTCTTACGGGGCATAGCGGCGGTGGTAGCCTGATTTTTGGATTCATTAACGCTGTGGGGGAGATTCCTGCCGATGTGGAACGAATCGCTTTTTTGGACAGCAACTACGCCTACGACACCGCACTGCATTACGCCAAGCTAAAGGAGTGGTTGTTGGCTTCCACACGGCACTCGTTGGTGGTGATGGCTTATCAGGATAGCGTAGCATTGTTGAACGGGAAAACCTTTGTCAGTGAAACGGGCGGAACTTGGGGAAAAAGCCGTCAAATGCGGCAGGATTTGATGGCGGACTTTCCTTTCCTGAGCAACCGATCTGGCGAGTTGGAAACGGCGACTGCGCTGGATCATCGGATTATTTTTCTGCTTCGCAGCAATCCAGAAAAGAAAATCTGGCACACTGTTCAGGTCGAGTTGAATGGATTTATTCATGCGTTGCTGGCAGGCTCGTCGGAGGAAAGCAAAGGCTACCGCTATTTGGGTGAGCGTGTTTACGGGGAATTTATTCAACCTGAATAACAGAAGAGAGATGCCGGTTGTTCCGGCCAGACTTCTATTTTGGGGCCGCCTCGTGGTCTTGCCCTGTGCGGATATTCTTGCGAAAAGTCAGGCTATCATACGGAGGCTTTTCTAATCTGCCATTTTTCGTGCGTTTTGAAGTGAACTTGTCTAGTCTGGTCGCCTTGTGTATGGCTGAAATTAGACCTTTTGCTGCGCTGCGGCCCAAACCCGAACTGGCCTCTCGCATTAGTGAGTTGCCTTATGATGTGATGTCCGCCGCCGAGGCACGTTCGATGGCTGGAAACAATCCGCTGAGTTTTCTTCGGGTCAGCCGGGCGGAGATTGAGCTTTCTGACGATACAGACCCTTATAGTTCTGCGGTTTATGAGAGGGCCAAGGCCAACTTGGAATCTCTGATCTGCCAAGGGGCTTTGCGCCAAGATGTTCGGCCTGCTTTTTATCTTTACCGCCAAGTCATGGGACAACATTCCCAGACAGGGGTGGTGGCGGTAGCTGGATGCGAGGATTATTTACAGAACCGGATCAAAAAACATGAATTCACTAGGCCAGACAAGGAGGACGACCGGGTTCGGCATATTGAAACGCTGAATGCGCAGACAGGCCCTGTTTTTCTTACGTTCCGTTCCAGCATGGAGATTGACCGTTTTTTGGAGGAAAAAACCATGCTGCCTCCCGAAATTGATTTTATAGCCCCGGACGGGGTGCGTCACTCTACATGGACGCTTTCCGGTTCCACAGAGACGGTCTTGATTCAAGACCTGTTTTCCAAAGTGCCTGCAC
>CAYZXV010000245.1:0-2372 GCA_964482525.1 uncultured Rhodospirillaceae bacterium
TTCTGCACCTTCTTTAGCCATCGTTTCATTAACAAGCGTATGCAACTCATTGACGAGTTTTGTGACTGTCAAAAAACTTTGTTCGTATTTAAGGCCAAGATCGAGTGCATTTTGAGCGACCAGTTTGAATGACGGATCGAGTATCTTTTGCTCTAGTTTCTTTGCTTTCGTCACAAATACTGGCAAGCGTTCTTCAACCTGCTTTCTATATTCGTCGTTCGGCGTGCTGATATAACGTAGTGCGGAAATCCGAATCATCATTAACGCTTCTTGCACCTCACCGGCATAGGCAGCGACTTCATAATCACGTTCTGATGTCGCATTCTTAATGATATCTGTGTACTCTTTTCTAGCTTTCGAGCCAAAGACGTTCATTTCGTTTTCTACTGCTTTTTTTCTTGCTTCGAACAGAGGTGGAACCTTTTCGAAATTGGCGTTGTAAGAACCAAATAACGCTTTCATTTTATTAAGTAGTTCAAGACGCTTTGGGTCTTTTGTGACCGATATTGCTTCGGGCAGAAGAGTTGATATTTCGGCTTGAGCCTCGCGAATGCGATCCATAGATATCTTATCGCCTTGTTCAGCATAGCGAAGGACGTTGCGACGCATTTCGCTTACGGCCCCGTTAATTCGTGCGACGCGAAGGCTGTTTCCTGAAACAGTGTCAAAGCGAGTAAATAGGTTATCTACGGTTCCCAATGAAGAGATCCCTATCCAGGCCAGTAGCGTCAACAGGAGCAAAACACCGCCAAAGCCTGTATAGACTCGCACGCCGATTTTTATGTTATTTACAAAGCTCATGAAGGCCCCCGAAAACCAGTGATAAACCAATCTATGGTTGTGGAGTGTGTTTCAACTCTCGTATGGTTACAAGAGTGCATATTATCTTGAATTCGTTGTGGCGCGAATATGCTTGTATTCATGTAATTCGCGCACAGCAGCAGGTGTTATAGAATCGAACGCTTTGGGGAATCGTTTAATCGTGAATCTGGCCGTTCAGGCTGTTTGAATAGGCGCGTGTGATAAGTGTATCGCATTGTACGCCAACAAGATCGGTACGATCGGCTTGGGCTCGGACAGCTTGAAGGTAGGGCGTGCGGCCAAATAGGTGGCCACGCTCGCTGTTAAAATTTTCAAACAAGACAGGCATAACCTGTCCTTGAGCCGCTTTGTTAAAGGCTATTTGCTGATCGCGTAAAACAACCTGAAGCTCGGCAAGACGCTCCGTTTTAATTTCCTCTGGTACTTGTTTTTTCAGAGCAGCCGCAGGCGTTCCGGGACGACGGCTGTATTTGAATGAGAAAGCTTGGGCATAGACCACTTCGCGCACAACGCTCATCGTATCCTGAAAGTCTTTGTCCGTCTCGCCGGGGAAGCCGACGATAAAATCAGAAGATAACGCAAGGTCGGGTCGCGCCTTGCGCAACTGTTCAATCACGCGAAGATAATCGGCAGCGGTATGTTGGCGGTTCATGGCTTCAAGGATCGCATCAGATCCACTTTGGATCGGGAGGTGCAGAAAGGGCATCAGCTTTTCAATATCTCGGTGCGCGGCAATTAGCCGGTCACTCATATCAAGCGGGTGCGAGGTCATATAGCGTATGCGTAAAAGGTCTTTTCGACCGGCTAAGGCTTCTATCAGATCTGCGAGATCTTTTTGAGACACATCATCGCGATAAGCGTTGACGTTCTGACCCAACAAGGTGATTTCACGCGCGCCGAGTTCAATCAATCGATCGGCTTCACTCAAAATGGCTTTAAGTGGCCGCGAATATTCGGCCCCGCGTGTATAGGGTACGACGCAATAGCTGCAAAAACGGTCACACCCTTCCTGAATAGCCAGAAATGAGGATACGCCATTTTGGCTTGCGTTATCAGGAAGGAAATCAAATTTTGGTTCCTCCGGAAAGTCCGTTTCAACAACGCCGTTCGTCGTCCGTGATGCGCGAGTTAGCATCTCCGGTAAATGATGATAGGTCTGGGGGCCAAAGACAATATCGACATAAGGCGCGCGGCGTTTGATTTCTTCGCCTTCTGCTTGGGCAACGCAACCGCCAACCGCAATGATCATCGAAAGGCCGTTTGACTCGCGTTCTTTTTGAACGGCGCGTAGACGCCCTAGTTCAGAGAAAAGCTTCTCGCTCGCTTTTTCGCGGATGTGGCAGGTGTTGAATATAACCAAATCGGCTTCTTGTACGTCTTGCGACTGCGCATAGCCATGGGGCGCCAAGACATCGGCGATCCGTGCCGAGTCATAGACATTCATTTGACAGCCCCAAGTTTTGATAAATACTTTGCGTTTACGCGTGCTCATGCGGCGTTTATTGGCAAGTTCATGCGCCTTTCGCAAGCGGTTTTTCAAACCGTCCCGT
>CAYZXV010000246.1:0-2368 GCA_964482525.1 uncultured Rhodospirillaceae bacterium
CCAGATCTTCGGCTCTGCATTGCTGAGAGATAATGATACGTCGGCGCAGGGTTTCCGGCAAAAGACCAAGGGCTTTTGGGACCACGCGACTGAGCACACCTGCCCCAAGGCTTCCTCCCAGAACAAGCAGCCTGAGTGAAGAGTCTTCATAAATTTCTGGGTAAGGTTGGGCCCGGAACGTTGCGAAGGCCGGGCGTACAGGATTCCCTGTTTGCGCTATCCGGGCGCGTGGTGCCGTTCCAACGCCCTTAACATGTGGGAATGAGGTTGCCAAAACTTTGGCCATGGGCAGCATGGTTTTGTTTGCGCGGCCAAGGACGGCGTTTTGTTCGTGAAGAATAATTGGAATTCGTTTTTGAGCAGCCGCATAAAGCAAGGGGACCGAAGGATAGCCGCCAAAACCAACAACCGCATTTGGTTTGAGTTTGTGAAGCAACCAAAACGCCTGTGCGACACCATAACCCATTGTGGCGACATTAAAGGCTTTTCGAAACAGATTCTGGCCAAGTGGGCTTGCCGCGACGCGATAGACGGGCACCACAAGATCACCGCCAAATTTGCCCCCGCGCTTGTCGGTGACAAGCGCCACGCGCGCGCCGCGTCCCAGCAACTCGCGGGCAAGAGCTTCAGCGGGGAAGACGTGTCCGCCTGTGCCGCCAGCGGCAAGGAGGATAAGAGGGGTTGTTTCGCGCATGGGCGTGGGGTCCTTATAGGGAAGAAAGTGCCCCTAATAGACCTCTTTTCTTTGCTCGCCGCAAGGGTTGGGGTGAAAAAGACGGGGATAATTTATATGTCTGATAACCCGTATCTTTTTTTCGTTAAGGCAAGGAGAAAGCCCATTTCGATCGCGACTGACCACAGGGAAGATCCGCCATAAGAAATAAAAGGCAAAGTCATCCCTTTTGCCGGAATTAAATGCAGATTTGAACCAAGGTTAATCGCTGTTTGAAGGCCAAACTCGATCAAAAGGCCGGCAGCGGCCAAAAGGATAAACAAGTTGTTTTCTCCCTTGATTCGCCAAATGCTTCGGATCAGGACGAAGGCAAAAATAAGCACGATGGCCATGGCGCCGATCATGCCAAGCTCTTCGCCGGCGACCGCAAAAATAAAATCCGCATGGGCGTCGGGAAGCTTCATTTTAACGGTGCCTGATCCCGGCCCCGTTCCAAAAAGGCCACCATTGGTAAATGCTTCAAGGGCTTTATCGGTTTGGTATGTATCGCCCGAATGACCAAAGAATCGGTTCACGCGTGAAGTGAAATGTGGAAATACCGCGTAAGCGACCCCAAGGCTTGCCATCCCCACCACAGGCAGTATACCGGCGAGGGCAAGCGGCATTCCGGCAAGGAAATACTGCCCGAACCAAATGGCACAGACCAGAGCAGTCATCCCAACATCCGGTTGGCCCAACAATGAGCTGGCAATCAGGATGAAGAGGATAAGATTTAGACCGAGACCTGGGAATCCAACCCGGCTGCACTGCCGTGAGAAAAGCCACGCTGCGACGATAGCAAAAGCTGGCTTGATAAACTCAGAGGGCTGGAAGGAAAAACCGAAAATCTCAATCCAACGTGTCGCCCCCTTGGCCTCTGTGCCGACAAACGGAGTAGCCGCAAGAAAAGGAAGAAAAACGGCAAAGAGCCCGATGCTGACAGAGAGAACCTGACGGGGAGACAGCAGAGAAAGACCAAATAATAGTCCCAGCGCCGGAACCAACATCACAAGGTGCCGTTTGACAAAATAGAAGTTATCCAAACCATAGCGCACAGCGATGGCCGGAGTTGCTGCTTGGATAAGCAAAATACCGAAACCGATTAACATAATAATGGCAATCAAGGTCCATCGGTCTACGGTCCACCACCAGCGGCCAATAACGGTTTGATCTGTGCGCGCGAGCGTTGGCATTATGAGGGCTCCTCTGCGCTAAGGTTTTGCACCAATATCTCGAACGCTTCGCCGCGATGTTCAAAACTCTTAAACTGATCGAAGGAAGCACAGGCTGGGGAAAGGAGAACGCACGCATTCCTTCGTCCGTCTTCCCACGCCATGCGGGCTGCTTTTTTGACGGCCTTCTCCAAGGTTCCGCATCGGGAAAAGGATACTTTTCCCTCGCACCACGTGGCGAAGTCTTCCTCGGCCTTTCCGATGAGAAAGGTATGGACGATGTTTTTCATAAAGGGTTCAAGGCCGCCAAGCCCGCCTTCTTTGGGAAGGCCGCCTGCAATCCAGTATATTGTGTCATAGGCGGCAAGGGCTTTTTCGGTCGCATTCGCATTTGTGGCTTTGCTGTCGTTGATAAAACGCACGCCTTTTAAAGTGGCAACCAATTGTTGGCGGTGGGCCAAGCCAGGGAAGGACTGAAGCCCCT
>CAYZXV010000247.1:0-2365 GCA_964482525.1 uncultured Rhodospirillaceae bacterium
CGGTTGTTCTAAGTCTAAGAAGCGGGCGTGGAGGCAACTCCACGCCCTGCCTCTTCTGGTTTTGTTTTTTCCTGGGGAAAGAGCCCCATTGTATCATCGAAGGAGTCGATCATGCCCCTCAAAATCCGCGTCAAGCCCGAAGGCAAAATCTTTGCTGGCGGCGCTGTTCTCAAAAATGTTGGCTCACGCCCCGCCGAACTTCTTATTCTCTCCGACAGCCCCGTGCTTCGCGACGACTACCTCATGAACGAAAGTCACCGCGAAGATTCCGATGCGTCGAACATCTATTTCCTTCTTCAGGTCATTTACCTCTTTAAAGGAAAAGGCAAACCCCTTGACGCTCTGGTCGTTGACACGCTGAAAAGCTTTACAAAACTTTATCCCCACCTCACAACAACTGTTGATGAGATTGTCACGTTGCTTGAGGCTGGCGAATCTTTTAAAGCCTTGCGTATCGCCCACAAATTGTTAGCTGATCAAAACCCAACCTCAGAACAAGGACCCGATCACAGTGAGCACCCAGACAGCTCCGTGGCGGCGGTTCCCGCCTAAATAAGACAGGAGGTCTTCCATGAACACGCAACTTCACAACACCTATCAAACCCATCAACGGCAGGACGAAACGCTTCGTGAAACAGAAGCTCACGCGCTCCTAAGCTGCGCCAGTCGGCTGGAAGCCGCCCGGCAGCCTGACTCCTCGAAGGAAGAATTCGGCGAAGCCCTGCGTCACAACCAGCACCTTTGGACTATTTTCCAAGCAGGCATTTGCGATCCGGAGAACCAGCTCCCACGTGATTTGAAAGTTCTTCTTTTGAACCTCAGCCGTTACGTCGACAAAGTTACTTTCCGTGCGCTGGCCGAAACCAACCGGAATCTTTTGCGCAGTTTGATCAATATTAACCGCACCCTTGCCTCTGGCCTTCGGAAAGGTGCTCAAGAACCAAAAGCGGTTCAAACAGCTGCACCCCCGCCCGTACAGACAGGAGACGGCGCAAAGACCGTGATCACCTCTGCGTAAACCATTCATAACCAAGTGCTGTAAGAGCTGAGGGCAGCTGGGTCAAGTCACGCAAGGCGCGAGCTCCGTAGAGAGCTGGATCGAACTGGACCTCTCCGACACCTTCAAGTATTAGGCACCGTACGCCCGCGCCTCTGCTGGCTTTCGCGTCACCTTCGCTATCGCCGATGAAAACGGCATCTTTCGCTTGAGTTTTTATGGCCTCCAAAACACCCTGGACATGCCCTGGGTGAGGCTTATGAACCGTAAAGCTGTCCCCTCCAGCAATCATATCGAAAAAAGGAAGCAATTTTAGTTCATCCAAAAGCCTTCTGGTCGCGGCCTCGCTTTTATTCGTGCAGATGGCTGCTTTCACACCGATTCGACGGCAGGCTTCCAATGTAGCAATAACCCCCGGCATAATCTGTGCCGGATCTGGGTGAGCCGCGCGGTAATATTGAACAAATCTCTGCACATAGGGGTACAAATCCTTCTTGGCCTCACTGCCAGCCACCAACAGTGCCCGACCGCACATATCCATGGTCCCGGCCCCAAGGCAGGCGCGAACCTGCTCCACAGATAGCACAGGCAGCCCCTCCTCTGCCAACATGAGGTTTACCCCCTGTCGAAGGTCGTAAACACCGTCAACAAGCGTTCCCTCTAGATCAAAGATCAGCGCGTCAAGCCTTTGCATTTCCTTCATCCCGCGATATCATGCATTATACATAACCCCATGATGGTAATGAACCTTATGTCAAATTGCGAAGAAAATATGAACCCACGTCTTCTTGCTTGCATTGTTTTGGCTGCTGGCCAAGGAACACGCATGAAATCGGCCCTGCCCAAAGTCCTCCATCCGGTTGCAGGCGACCCCATGATCCGGCACGTTATCGCAGCCTGTGAGGCAGCCAAGGCCCAAAAAATTGTCACGGTGGTTTCCCCTGATATGGATGCCGTTCAAAAAGCCGTTGCTCCATATCCTTGTGCTATCCAACATCAATCGCTTGGCACCGGGGATGCCGTAAAAGCGGCTCAAGCTGCGCTCATTGGATTCGAAGGCGATGTGGTCATCCTCTTTGGCGATACGCCGTTGGTTACCTCAAAGTCTATTCAAGCGTTACGAGCACGCAAAAACGATACCAATGCCGTCTTGGTCGTCGGTGGCTTTATGCCTGATGATCCGTCTGCATATGGTCGCCTTATCATGAATGGCGAACAAATCACCCAAATTGTTGAGGCCGCAGACGCAACCCCTGAACAAAAAGCAGTCGCTCTATGCAATGGCGGAATCATGTTGTTTGAGGCAAAGGCTTTGCACGAGCTTCTTGCCCAACTCACCAACGCAAATGCCAAACAGGAATACTATCT
>CAYZXV010000248.1:0-1620 GCA_964482525.1 uncultured Rhodospirillaceae bacterium
CGCCATGGCTGGCTTCGCCGGGGTGCACGAAATAGGCAGGGGTGCCGGTTGAGGCGAAGGTTGCTGCCATCTTGCGTGCACTGTGGCCGCTTTTTCCCATACCGGAGACGATGACGCGTCCCTTGCATCCGACGATGGTGCGCACTGCATGGACGAATGGTTCGCCCAGACCTTCGGCCTGAAGCGCGAGCGCTTTGCTCTCAGCACGGAACACGGCGCGGCCGCTGTCTAAAATTGCGACATCAGGTTTAGGATCGATCGTCATGGGGGCATCCTTTGCTCATTTCGGCTCTTATAGGCCTGAAATGACCGGGATTCCATCATTTTTTAAGGCGTATCCAAAGCTGTAGCCGCGTATAATCCATGCTGATCGTCACATGGTGAACAAGTCGGAGCAAAATAGGAAAGCCAAGACCGCCGGGCAAATCTGGCGCGGTGATCTTTCCTTCCTTTGCCATTGAAAGGACCTCGGCAACGTTGGTTTGCATGGGCGGGGTCTGGTCAAAGGTCATCAACAAGACCTGCGCTCGCTTGCGTGCGCTTAAGATCAGTTTTTCCGCCTGACCATGCAGAACGGCGTTTGCGATACATTCGGCAAGAAGCAGGAAGAGTTCAGAAGTCGGGATATATCCTTTGGGAAAACTGTTGATAATCTGGTCGATCGTGGCCGGATCCCATAAGGCGTCGCGGTCAAACGTTGCCTGATAAACCGTCGTGGATTGCGTTGCTGAAGGTCGTAAAGTGAGCATGTTTCTATGATCCTTATGATGAAATGAATGATGTCATCTGGCCCTTTGTCGGGGTTGGGGTCATGGACGGATCTCGGCAATACGGCTTAATTCCACGATATCAAACAGCGTGCAGATGTCTTTATTCGGTTTTTCGATGATAAAAGTCGCTTGCCGTTCCTTCACACGGCGTAGGATGCGAATTAGGACGCCCAGCCAGTGGCTGTCCATGCGCAAGACCTCCGCGAAGTTCATGCGCACCGCCGTGACCTCGCCATTATCCACCAGAGTCGCGATTTGATACACCAGCTGTTCGCCTTCCTTGTGCTGGTGAAACGTTAAAACGCCCGAAACATAGATCGCAAGGTCTTTGCCTTCGCGCCGAAATTTGAACGCCATGCTATCCTCTCCTTTGGAAGGTGATCAGAGTTAAATCGTCGATAAGGGGCCCTTCTGGCGCCAAAGTCTCTGCCAAGCTATAGGTATTGAAGTTCGTTTTGGCAAGGACCGTCGCGGGCGGCGAGGGGAGGCTTTCCGACCAACCGTCGCTGTACAAGAGCAGCGTATCGCCGTGCATAAGCGTTGCGGTTTGTGTCGTGAGTGAAAGAACGCCGGAGCCAAGCGGAAGGCCGCGCGTTTTCAATTCGTTTACATAGCCGTTGGTGATCAGAAAGGCCGAAGGGATGCCCGATCCGGCGTAACGCAACTCGCCCGTGTTTTTATTGAACGTTACCGCAATCGCACCTGCGAACAGCTGGCCAAAAGAAATTTTGGCCATCGCGGCGTCAAGCAGATTGAGGAAGTTGCCGGGATCTTCAACCTTGTCATAATATTCCTGAACCAAACAATCGACGCGCAAGGCGTTGATCGCCCCGGCCAGGCCGTGCGCGCT
>CAYZXV010000248.1:1630-2358 GCA_964482525.1 uncultured Rhodospirillaceae bacterium
AATGATGCTGAGAATATCTTTGTCGATGGGGCGAAGCGCCCATAAATCGCCGCCGATCTCATCGTGCGGACGATAGACAGACGAACAGTGCAGGCCATAGCTTTGCGAGATAGTTTCGGCTTTTTCCGGCTCTGGTAAAATGGCGTCAAGGAACGAGTGTGTAATCTCGATGTGCGCCTGAATGCGATTGCGGAAATCAAACAGGATTCGCGACGAAATCGCACTGCGCAAATGGGCGGTGATGCGTGCCCGAAGTTCTGAAAGGTGGAAGGGGCGGCTGATCACGTCCGTGGCGCCAAGGTTAAAGCAATTGACGCGGTCGTCTTCGCCTTGAAGGCCTGTTTGCACAAGGATGGACAAGCGATCATAGGAGGGGTTGGCGCGAAGCTGGCGCATAAGCTCAAGGCCGTCCATGCGTGGCATGCGGATATCGAGCAAGATCAGGTCCGGTTGAAACCGCGTGATCAGTTCAAGCGCGACCACGCCATCCTCGGCCTCATCGATGATGCCGATCCCGATTTTTTCGCAGACATTGCGCAACAGCACGCGGTTTGTCGGATCATCGTCGATGATCACAACATGCGCCCGGTTGAACTCCGAGACGATTTCTTCGTTTTTTGTTATGGTTTGAATCACACAGACAACCCTTCCGCCAAAAAGTGCAGACTATAACCTCATAAAATCTTTGGCTTAAATATTACTTAACAAACCGCATATGGGGTTATTTT
>CAYZXV010000249.1:0-2347 GCA_964482525.1 uncultured Rhodospirillaceae bacterium
AGTGGTGTGGAGAGAGTCTTTTTCCTTATCCTTATTTTTTTTGCCGCGTTCGCGCAGATCTAGGTAATCTTGGCGTGTCAAGTTCCCCGCCGGATCGATCTTATCACCGGGGTAGTTTATGCCGCAGGCGGAGAGGGTTATAAGTAAGAAAAAAGAAATATTACGAAAGATCAACATGGCTAAACACGTACATTCCATTTTGGGAGAAGATCATCTTTAAAAGCCTACACGGTTTAGTTAATAGATAAAACACGATACGCTATATCTTGTGTGGATAAAGGAAACGAATCTGTGGATAACTCAACGGGTGAAAGCGTCCCTCATAAGCGAAATCGGTTGCTTTATAGGGATGGAGGGCATAGATGGTGTGGTATTTGTAACATGAAGGGTAGCCATAGAGGCGAGAGCAGATGCGAACACAAAGACAGCTTAAAGTCGGCGAGGAAATTCGCCATGCGATTGCTATGCTGTTTCAGCGAGGGGATGTGCCCTGGCCTTTAGATTTTGCCGCTCCCATTTTGACAGTTTCTGAGGTTCAGATCAGCCCCGATCTTCGCAATGCTACTGCTTTTTTTACGACTATTGACGGTCAAAGAGGCAAGGAAACCGTTCGCATTCTAAATGGTATGGTTGGTTTCTTTCGTCATGAAATCGCTAAAACTGTCCGACTTAGATATGTTCCAAAGTTAGACTTTAAACTGGATAACAGCTTTGAGTATGCATCGAATATAGAGAGAATTCTAAAAAACCCCGATGTTGCAAAGGATTTAAACGAGAAAGAAAATGACCTAGATTATCAAGATGATGGTCATACATAACCACTAAATCTATTTGGAGATGGTCTCGAAACCTATACATATCACATGCCCTTTCTTCATCAAGGTTAAAATAATGGTTGTTCTTTTTATCAGGAAAGGTTAATACATTCTCTGCCCTGTGGATTGGTCGGTGCAGAGTTTATTATCTATAGACGCCGCCAAGCTCCCGCCAATTGAGCGTTGGCAGGAATGAGAAAGGGAAGCGGTCGTTCCCGCTGTTAGGCCTTTTGTTGCTGGCCCTGAATAACAAGCTCGAAAGAATAGGAAGTATCATATGAGACAAGGTTCCCAAGGCGTTCGTCGGTCGCGTGGTCGGCATAACAATAACGGCGGCGGTAATGGTGGTGGCCAGAACGGTGGTAATCGCGTTCGTTCGGCAGCTTCGCTTCGTCATCAAACGTTTGACAGTAATGGCCCGGATGTTCGTGTCCGAGGCAATGCGTGGCAAGTTCACGAAAAATATCAGTCTTTGGCCCGTGATGCCGCGAGCGCGGGTGACAGGGTTCTTGCTGAAAGTTATTTGCAACATGCAGAGCATTATTATCGCATCATCGAAGCAATAGAGGAAGCGACGCAGGCAGAGCAAGGTATGCGCCGGAATCCCTCTTCTTCATCTTTTGATCAGCAGCCAGACATGCCGTCAAACTATTTTACGCCAGATGGGCAACTTGCTGCATCAGCACAGGGACAGCCTGCTGGACAAAATCCTCAACCCCAAGCCGCTGCGACAGTAACTCGGTCAGGCTTTAATCCAACTCCTGCTCAGGCTGAGGTTGATAAAAGACCATCATCGCCGAGTTCGTTTTTCTCTTCCGAAGAGGATACAGAAGACCATTCTTCGGGGCTCCAGCAGCTTGTTGCCCAGCGATAATGTGACCGAGGACGTAACCGTCATAACTTTCGGATGCCGCCTCAACACTTATGAGGCTGAGGTGATGCGTGCGCATGCACAGACCGCAGGGTTACGTAACCTCGTTATCTTAAATGGCTGCGCTGTTACGAGTGAGGCGGAACGACAACTACGCCAAGCGATCCGAAAGACGCGTCGGGAAAGATCGTCAGCAACGATTGTTGTTACTGGATGCGCAGCGCAAGTTGGTCCTGAAAAATATAAGGAAATGGCTGAGGTTGATTATGTCATTGGTAACAAAGAAAAGTTAAATTTTCAAACGTATCTTAATCTAAAAAATAGAGTAGAAAATAATTTGCTGGTCGAACAAATGTTTTTAAATGACAGTTTAGAAACTTTACCGATTGTCAGCAGTTTTGAGGGGCGGTCAAGAGCATATATTCAGATTCAGACTGGGTGTGATCATTGCTGTACCTTCTGTATTATTCCAAGAGGCCGTGGCCCCTCGCGTTCGCTTGTGCCTCAGCAGATTATTGAACAAGTTTTAGCAATTGCAGCGCGTGATGATTATCCGGAAATTGTTTTGACCGGGGTTGATATCGCCTCGTATGGCAAGGACCTTGATGCCCCGATCTCACTGGGAAAAATGGTAAGAGAATTGCTTCAAACTATACCGTCA